>NZ_AHBC01000049.1:0-82943 GCF_000236625.2 Halomonas sp. GFAJ-1 | reverse complement strand
AACATCAGCTAAGGCATCTTCATTATTTGCACCCAATAAAATATCATCAACTTTAGCCAACAAATCTTTTGTTTCTTCTACAGTCAAAGCACCTGCATCAAAAGGAGTACTCATTTTTACTTCGTAACTACCTGGGCGCCTGTCATTTGAAGGCTGCGGCAATGAGCTATCACTATCAATAATATTATAAGCTTGCTCTAGCGTATAAAAGACAACTACATCATTTAGATCTACATTCCCCAAGTCTAAAAAGGCTTCATATTGCTCAGGCGTAAGATCAGTTTTAGCTAGAGCAACTTTATCTGCGTTCTTTACCCAAGGGGCATTGACCTCAATGGCATTAAATAAACTGTCTAGCTGAGCAGCAGTAATCTCCCAGGATTGTAAAATTTCTACGCTTATCTCCTGTGAGTTTATAGCTCCATTAACGATTTCTTCCGTAGCTTTATACCTTGCTTCAGCCTTAGCTACCGTCACGAATGAAAAGCTTTCTTTAGGTTCTTCTGTTTGAATTTCGTAACGTTCACTGACACTGAGCATATCCCCCAGCGTCAAACTTTCATTAAAAATAAACCTAACAGGTGTTTCACCTAAAACAAACACGTCTCCTAGCTTTGCTACAAGCTGGTCACGCTGCTGAAGAGTCAAAATATCATCACGTACAGATACCTCGACAGCGCCTGAAAAGCGTCCGTTTGTATCTTCAGCATCAAGTATAACAATGGCGAAGTCTGACACTGTCCAGCTATAAAGCTCATCCAAAGCTGCGCTATCTAAGCGCGCATTCCTTGCAGACTGCTCGCCTTCATCCACGATTAAACCAACAGCATTTCTGTACTCTAAAGCTTTCTCAACGGATAGTGCCTCAGCCAAATATGCTGTTGAATCATCGATAATATAATTCGTCGCCAGCCCACTATTATCTTCTAGATAAATCCCCACCGCTTCCTCAAGCGTATACGACTGAATCTCAAAGCCAGCGATTTGATCCAGAATAGCGTATTGCTCAAACGTAATAACCGCCGTGTCGTTTATTTCAACCAGCGTTGCGTCGCGGATGTGAGGAGGATGTTGACTACCGTTATTTGTATAGGCCGTGACAATGGCGGCAGCACTATCTAAAACGCTCCACTCGTAGATGTCCGTCACTGACAAATTGTCGGTGCTTGCATTCACGAGCGCTAGTACGGCGCTGTAATACCCTGCTGCGTCGGCCACATTGATGCTGCCTTCGCCAACGGCTTCGTCAATATCGAACACGTCGCGAGTGAAGAAGAAACGCTCAGCTAAATCGCCTGGAGCGGCGAACGTTTCAGTTGCCTCATCAAACACGTAAGTCAGCGTGTATGCGACCTCGTTATAATCAAAGCCATCTTCACCAAGGCCATCAACCAAGGCGTCGTACTCAGCGGCTAGAATATTGCCATCTGCACCACCGTTGGCCACGAAGATACTGTCTGCGCCCTCAAGAACTTCCGGAATACCGCTTGTACTGTTCTCAATGACAGCCAGAATATCGCTGGCAGAATCGGTGATGCTCCAATTGTAAAAGGCTTCAAAATTGGCTGCGTCCCGGTCGGTAGAGCCCTCAAGAATGCTCTTGACGGTTTCAATCTCTGTTAGCGCGTTGGCAACTCTCAACGCTCCGTTGGCATTTGTGTAGGGCGTGTTGCCCGTAATGGAGTAAAACTCACTGGGGGCGAGTACGCCACCGGCCTCAGCACCCACGGCTGCTTCCAGATCCGCGTAGGTGACGGTAGTTCGGAGGGCATCCTCACCTGCATCCAAGCGCAGCGCATCCTCAACAACACCCAATAGCTCTTCGTACTGCGCTTGAGTGATTTCCTCACCTTTCACACGCACCGTTTCAGCATTCAAAATGGCATCGTTGTCAAACGCATCATCATCGGCGTTGACGTTACTGATACCGTTGAGCAAGTTGCTAATGGAGTCTTCGATCTGCCACACCACTGCATCGCTTGCCAGCAAGGCCGCTTGGTTCTCTGCACCCGCGATGATGGCGAAATAGCTCTCTCCCTCAGCCACTGTCCACACTTCATCGAACGATGTATCCAGATCGATCACGTAGCTGTCGACGAGCGGGCCATCGCCATCATCAATAACAGAGATGGCGTTGGCCAGCGTGTACTCCACCAGCTCATCGAGCCGCACGTAGTTAAACTCAGCCGCGCTCAGCGCTTCGAACTGCGCAATCGTGATGATGTCATCACTCACATTCACCGCATTCGCGCGCGTGAGATGAGGAACACTACCCTCTTCAATCGCTTCTAAGATCGCTGAAGCGCTATCGACGACCGTCCAGTTAAACAGCCCATCGGCATCGGGCGTTTGGGTATTAAGCGCGCCATCGAGAATGCGCTCTACTACTTCGAGAGTTGCCGCTGCTTCATCGACGCTGACCTCACCCGCCTCAAAGGGTACGGTGGTATCGATGTCATAGTTGGCGGCCAAGCTCTCGGCGTTGACAGCATTTTCCAGCGTGTAGCGAACGATGGTCGCGCCCAGTTCGAAGTTTTCCAGCGCATTGAGCTGGTCAAATTGAGCAGAGGTGATCACCCGATTGTTCGCTGATACCTGATTCGCTTCAATCACGTGCCCTTGATCCAGGTCCGCGATAATAGCCTCAGCCGTATCACTAATTTCCCAGACAAATAGCGTCAGCGGTGGCTGGTTGTTAGCGCCTTCCAAAATGCGAGACACATCCGCAAAGGTGCCTTCAGCTTGGGCAACCGTAACGGTGCCAGCATCAAGAACTTTATCAAGGTTAATAATGTAGTTACTGGCTAAGGGGTCAGCAGCCAGGGCCTCGGCCAGCGTGTAATCTACTTCTGTATCGCCGAGCACGAAATTAACTAGCGCGTCTAACTGCACAAACTGAGCGGGTGTGATAATCATTTCAGTGACCCGAATACTTTCAGCCTGATTAATTTGCGGGCGAGCAGAGGGCGTTGCCAGAATATTCGCCAAACTATCAACAATGTGCCACTCAAGTAACATGGAACGCGTTAGGCCGTCTGAACCGGTATTTTGTGCTAAATCGAGTAGTTGGCGGGTGTTATTAATGAGTTCGGCCGCTTCTCGTACCGTTACATTACCAGCGTTAAATAGCGCGCCGGGGGCCAGCGTATAGTTAGCTGGCATGTCGTCTGTGCCTAACGCCTCTTCTAACGTGTATGGCACCACCGTGTTGCCAAGAACAAAGTTATTTAACGTATTAAGGTCGGCAAACTGATCGGGGCGAATGGTGGCATTGGTTAATGTGACGCTTTGAGCGCCCACCACTTCTGGTCGGCCTAAGCCACCGCTTACCAGCACATCTTCGGCATCGGCACGAATCGACCATGTATAAACACTGCCAAGGCCAATTGGCGCAGTGTCTACGTCAAAATCACCCGCCAAAATCATCTCAACCAACCCAAGCTGGTTGCCCGCGGCTGTAAGGCCAAGCATCCCCGCGTCAAAAGGCTGGCCTGGGTTAATCAAGTACTGGTCAGGCAGCTCACCGTTTTGCGCCAGCGTTAATGCTTGCTGAAGGGTGAGGTAGGGAAGGTCAGCGCGGGCTTCAAGGGTATTGGAAAGCTCGCTATTAGGGTCTTGAGCATCACGTTGGGCACTGCGTAGTGGATTATTAGCCCCTTCACGATAAGCGTCTAAATCCAAATTGACGCCCGCCGCATCAATAGCGTCAAGCGCCTGCTTCACTTGGCCTGCAATTGAAGGAAGGCCTAATGCATCCGCCATTTCCTGATTGGTTAATTCGCGGCCGTTTTCACTCGCTTGATTAAAGGCAGAGGCCAACCGTGACAGTGCATCAGCACTACTGATGCCTGCGGTAGCCGCCATAGATAACAGGCTTGCGACTTTGACGCCGGCAATTAGCAGGTCAACGTTCGCCGATGCTTCGGCCAACGGGTCAGTGGTTAACAGGTTAAGTCGATCATCAAGCCCCAAGGCGGTTTTTATAACGCTTTCGGCATCGCTATTATTCAGGCCAAACTGCTGAGATAACTGCACCATCATGGTGGTGAGTGGTGTAATGACGGTCGAGCCATCGGGTGCTCGCAGCACGCCCGTAAAGGGAAGCCCTGTCGATATATCCACACCGCCAGTGGCGGTAAGAATACCGCTACCCTGCAAGCCGGAGAAAAACCCGCTGCCATTGGTGGTCACACTGTTAGCGTCGAACTCACGGGTAACGGTAGCACCCGAGATATACCCATCAATTACATAGCCACTAATCGTTGAAGGCCCGGTTTCGCCACCACCACCACCACCACCACCTCCCGCGGCGGCAGCTCCCAGGGCAATCGCGCCCCCGCCAACATACAACCAAGGTGGAATATCCGCGAAAGAACTAACAGGTGCGCTACTACTTGCAATGCTTGTGCCTGACACAGCGGGGCTGAAAGAGGCGCTCGGTACGAAAAGTAAATTACCGAAGTCGGTGCCTTCTGCTACGCCGTACTGAAGCGCACTACTGGGGCTGATAAGGAGCAAATCCCCTTGCTGGACAACTGCACTACGCGCCAACGTCATTTGGCTACCGTCCGCACGGGTAATCAGCACATCACCGTTTGGCAGCAGCTCCCATGACTGCACATCGGGAAGCTGACTAAGGGGAACTAGCAGGCCGCTATCATTACTTAGCGCCTCCATGAGCGCGGTGATATCAACCACCACACGGCCACCCTCAAGGGCAACATCCGCAGCCGCCAAGTCGATACGATAGCCATTATTCATTAGCAGCGTCAGGCTGCCGTTAGGCATGCGAATGACTTCGGCGACGCCTTGTAAATCGTTAATCGCCACGTTGGAGTCAGCAAGCGCCTGCTGGGCCATAAGGGGTAAAACCAGCGTGGCAGCCATGCCGGTATTTTTGAGTGCTTTTTGGTTTTTCGCCATCCAGCGGCGCACGAATGCCACTCGCGCCTGTGGATCAGCCGGTATGTCGATACGCACAACATCGCCGCGGGTGTCGGCCATTGTTTGCCATGCATGCTGCGAAGCAGCACTGCTGACCCTGACACCGTTAAGCAAATGGCCGCTAATCACGCCTGGTTGCGTCGACTTAAGAATATCGGCTGATGACGTCGCCATTAAGCACATCTCCACTAAAGGTAAATGGCGCTATGCGCCGTATTTTTATTTCGGATCGCCGTTAATCGACGATGTGCCGCGGTGAGAAGCAGCAATCAATGTGATTAGAAAATTGGCCTTAAGTATTTCACAAAGAAGTAGCAAATAAACCATTAAAAAGGACGCTTAATTGCCTGTTAACGCGTATTAGAGGCTTCATGAACATGCGCAGGGGGAGATAGTTTGGGAAGGCACAACAAAAAAGGGCCTAGCGATGAACGCTAAGCCCTAAAATTTGGTGCCGGTGGCCAGACTCGAACTGGCACACCCGTAAAGGCGGCGGATTTTGAATCCGCTGCGTCTACCAATTCCGCCACACCGGCAATGGATGAGCATTATACGGAGATAACACCGTAGGTCAATCACATCAACTGACTTTATCTAACGAAAGCGCTATCCTATGCCGCCTGTTTGACCACTGAAAAGAGCCATTTCCATGCAGCGCGCGGACTTCCATTTCGAGCTACCCGATGAGCTCATTGCCCGTTACCCCTCTGAGCAGCGCAGCGACTGCCGTTTGCTATGCGTGGATGGCCAGAGCGGCGCACGTGACCATCGCCGATTTACCGACTTACTTGAAATTCTCGAGCCTGGCGACTTGCTGGTGTTCAACGACACCCGTGTCATACCGGCACGCCTGCACGGCCATAAAGCCAGCGGTGGAAAAGTCGAAATGCTATTGGAGCGCCCTTTAGACAGTCATCGCGGCTTGGCGCATATCCGCTCCAGTAAATCGCCGAAGCCTGGCACCGAGCTAATCTTTGAAGGCGATATTCATGCCATCGTAGAAGGCCGCCGCGACGCACTGTTTGAGCTGCGTTTTCTAGGCGACACGCCGATGATTGCCCTGCTAGAAGCGCATGGCCATATGCCACTGCCGCCCTATATCACCCGCGAAGATGAACTCAGCGACCGAGACCGTTACCAAACGGTGTATGCCCGTCGCGACGGCGCGGTGGCCGCTCCTACGGCGGGGCTTCATTTTGACCAACCGCTGCTAGACGCGCTGGCCGAAAAAGGGATTAACAGTGCATTTGTGACCTTGCATGTGGGCGCGGGCACCTTTCAGCCAGTACGGGTTGATAATATCCTTGAACACCACATGCACAGTGAGTGGATTGAGGTTTCTGAAGCTGCCTGCCAAAAAGTGCGCGATACCCAGGCTGCTGGTAGGCGAGTGGTTGCGGTTGGCACCACCAGCGTGCGCTGCCTAGAGAGCGCCTGTATGAAAAGCGCCAATGGTGAGATAGCTCCCTACAGCGGCGATACCGATATTTTTATCTACCCTGGTTACGAGTGGCGCTGCGTGGATGCGCTAATCACCAACTTCCACCTGCCGGAATCTACCCTGCTGATGCTGGTGTCGGCCTTCGCAGGCTATGAACACATGATGCAGGCTTACCGTACAGCCGTAGAAGAGCGTTACGCCTTTTTTAGTTATGGCGACGCCATGCTGCTTACCCGCTAATTAACGAGTTATTGTGATGCGAAACGAATGCTTTATGCGCTTTGAGCGCTTAGCCGAAGATGGCCGTGCGCGCCGTGGCCGCCTGCACTTTCCCCGTGGCACGGTGGAAACGCCCGCCTTTATGCCCGTAGGCACCTACGGCACTGTCAAAGGTATGACACCCGACTCCGTGAAAGAGATTGGCGCGGAAATCATCCTTGGTAATACGTTTCACCTTTGGCTGCGCCCGGGCACCGACGTGATTGAAGCCCACGGCGACCTTCACGATTTTGCCCAATGGGACAAACCCATACTGACCGACTCCGGCGGCTTTCAGGTGTTCTCGCTCGGTGAAATGCGCAAAATCACCGAGCAGGGCGTCCACTTCCGCTCGCCGGTAGATGGCAGCAAGGTGTTTATGGGGCCGGAAGAGTCCATGGCCGTGCAGCGCTCGCTGGGCTCTGACGTAGTGATGATCTTTGACGAGTGCACCCCCTACCCCGCTACCTTTGAAGAAGCGGAAAAATCCATGGAGCTTTCGTTACGCTGGGCCCAGCGCTCACGCGATGCCCATGGCGACTCACCTTCAGCGCTATTCGGCATTATTCAGGGCGGCATGCACCCAGCGCTGCGCGAGCGTTCGCTCAACGGGTTGTTAGAGATCGGCTTCGACGGCTTGGCGATTGGTGGCTTGTCCGTTGGCGAGCCCAAAGAAGAGATGATCAAGGTGCTCGATTACCTACCCACCTGGATGCCCGATGAAAAGCCGCGCTACCTGATGGGCGTGGGCAAGCCGGAAGACCTAGTAGAAGGCGTGCGCCGAGGCGTGGATATGTTTGACTGCGTAATGCCGACCCGCAATGCGCGCAACGGCCACCTCTTCACCTCTGACGGCACGGTCAAAATTCGCAACGCCAAACACCGTTTCGACACCCGCCCGCTTGATGATGAGTGCGACTGCCATACCTGCAAGAATTTCTCCCGCGGCTATCTGCACCACTTGGATCGCTGCAACGAAATGCTAGGTTCGATGCTTAATACCATCCATAACTTACGCTACTACCAGCGTGTGATGGCTGATTTGCGCGCGGCAATCGAAGCGGGTACATTGACGACCTTTGTGGAAAGCTTCTATGCACGGCGCGGCCTACCGGTGCCTCCCCTTGCAGAAACTGACACCTAATCAATAATAGCCACTGGCTGCGGCGAGTGGTTTATTAACCCGTTCACCCATTGAGTGTTCTAACCCAGGAGTTCCCTGCAATGCTGGATTTCTTCATCTCACCAGCCCATGCCCAAGAAGCCGCTGCTGGCGGTGGCATCGCGCAAATTGTCATGCTGGTCGGTTTCGTACTGATTTTCTACTTCCTGCTGTGGCGCCCCCAGGCAAAACGCGCCAAGCAGCACAAACAGCTGGTTACCAGCTTAGCTAAAGGTGATGAAGTCGTCATCGGTGGTGGCTTAGTGGGCCGCATTACCAAAGTTAGCGATGAGTTTTTAACTCTGGAAGTTTCAGAAGGCAACGAAGTTAACGTGCAGAAAAATGCCGTCGCTGCCATTCTGCCCAAGGGTACCATTAAGTCCATCTAACGCCTGAAGTCTTCCCTGCCGAGTCAGTGCCAGCCACCCCGGCAGGGGTGACATGGTAGCGTCGATGGTGAACGTTGCTGTGCACAGCCTGTCTGTGCACAGCAATTCCGTTTGTAATTGAAGGCAGGGCTTGCATGCTCAACCGTTACCCCCTGTGGAAGTATCTGCTGATACTGGTCGTCCTGGTGGTTGGCCTTATCTATGCGCTTCCCAACTTGTTTCCCGCAGATCCCGCCATTCAGGTTAGCAGCGCCCAGGGCGATGCGCTGGATGAGCGTCAAATAACCCG
Organism: Halomonas sp. GFAJ-1; assembly: GCF_000236625.2. Taxonomy (NCBI): domain Bacteria; kingdom Pseudomonadati; phylum Pseudomonadota; class Gammaproteobacteria; order Oceanospirillales; family Halomonadaceae; genus Halomonas; species Halomonas sp. GFAJ-1. Next base: position 74,460 of record NZ_AHBC01000049.1, on the reverse strand, counting down.
TGTCGAAGAAGCGCTTAACGAACAAGGCGTCGAAATCAAAACCATCGAGCAGGAGAATGGCCAGTGGCTCATTCGCCTGGAAAAGAACGATGATCAGTTGAATGCTCGCGACATCGCCACTCGCGTATTAGGCAACGAAGCCACGGTTGCACTTAACCTGGCAGAAGCCACGCCGAGCTGGTTACAAGCATTTTCTGCGTCACCCATGACGCTGGGCCTAGATTTACGCGGTGGCGTTCACTTTTTACTTGAAGTGGACATGGATGCTGCCCTTACCCAACGATTAGAAGTCAATGCAAGCGCCATGCGTGAGCTGCTGCGCGGTGAGCGCATTCGCTACCGCAACACCGAAGTAGCCGAACGCTCGCTCTCTATTGATTTTGCCAGCAGCGATGACCGTGATGCAGCGCGCCGCTTAATCAGCCGCGACTTTCCCGACTTTGATTACAGCAGCGAAAGCGATGGCCGCACCTCTCGGCTGGTGATGTCGCTTAGCGACCAAACGGTCAACGAAATACAGGATTACGCGGTTAACCAAAACTTAACCACCTTGCGCAATCGGGTGGATGAGCTAGGCGTTGCCGAACCGATGGTACAGCGTCAGGGCCCCAGCCAGATTGTGGTTGAACTACCGGGCATCCAAGACACCGTGGCTGCAAAGCGTATTGTCGGCGCCACCGCTAACCTGGAGTTCCGCTTAGAAGCGCGCAACGACACGCCCGACATGGAAACCGAGCGCCATACATTCCGCAACGACACTTCGCGCTCAGCGGATTTGATGCGTGATGTGATTATTACAGGCGATAGCGTTTCCAGTGCCAGCCATAGCTTTGACGAAAACGGCCGCCCCCAGGTCAACATCAACCTGGATGGTACCGGCGGTACGCTAATGAACCGCGCCACGCGCACCAACATTGGTCGCAATATGGCAGTGCTGTTCATTGAGCACAAAAGTGAAGACCGGGTTGAAACTGACCCAGAAACCGGCCAAGAGACCATCGTTCGCGAGCCTTACGTTGAGCGTGGCCTGATCAGCCTTGCCACCATTCAAAGCGCGCTAGGCAATAGCTTCCGGATTACTGGGCTGGACTCGCCCACCGAAGCCGCAGAGCTTGCGCTACTGCTGCGTTCCGGCTCGCTGGCAGCGCCCATTTACTTTGTTCAAGAGCGCACCATTGGCCCAAGCCTAGGCGCTGAAAACATCGAGCGCGGCGTACTCTCGGTGCAGATCGGCTTGCTATTGGTAGTGATCTTTATGCTCGCGCGCTACAAGGTATTCGGTATCTTCGCCAACATTGCGCTCGCCATCAACTTAACCCTGCTAATCGCCGTAATGTCGATGCTGGGGGCTACCCTGACGCTGCCAGGCATTGCCGGTATTGTGCTGACGCTGGGCATGGCGGTGGATGCCAACGTGCTGATATTTGAGCGAATACGCGAAGAGCTGCGCAACGGCATGTCGATTCAACAAGCCATACACGCGGGCTATGAACGCGCTTTCACCTCCATCGTGGATGCCAACATCACCACGCTGCTGGTGGCTGTGATTCTGTTCTCTATTGGCACCGGCCCCGTTAAAGGCTTTGCCGTTACGCTCTCCATCGGCATTTTGACGTCGATGTTCACCGCCCTGCTGGTGACCCGTGCCATGGTTAACCTAACCTATGGCAGCAAACCCGTCAAAAAGCTGTGGATCTGAAAAACGTGCTCAGCTCAGAATTTAAGAGGTGGTAATGAAACCCCTATCACACCTGCAGATCGACTTTATGGGGCGGCGCAACATTGCGTTCGTGGCCTCAGCCGTCATGCTTATTGTTTCGATTGGCGCCATTTTGTTTCAGCAGCTCAATCTAGGGCTCGACTTTACTGGCGGAACCTTGGTTGAGGTGCGTTATAGCGCAGCACCTTCGCTGGATGCGATCCGTCAACTTCTTGAAAGCAGCGGCTTTCAGGATGTGTCGGTGCAGACTTTTGGCGCTTCAACCGAAGTATTGATCCGTTTGCAGCAAGCTTTTGATCCTGAGGTAGGCAACGAAGTGGTGAGCCTGCTTCGCGCTGAGGGCGAAAGCGTTGATCTTGTACGCGCGGAGTTTGTCGGCGCTCAGGTCGGTGAGCAGTTGCGCGACCAGAGCGGGCTAGGCATGCTGGTCGCCCTTGGCATTGTGATGCTCTACGTGGCCTTTCGCTTCCAATACAAATTTGCCATCGGTGCGCTATTTGCTCTGCTGCATGACGTTATTATCGTGGTGGGTATCTTCGCGCTATTCCAGCTCGACTTTAACCTCACGGTTCTTGCAGCCATTCTGGCGGTCATTGGTTATTCGCTAAACGATACGATTGTGGTGTATGACCGGATTCGTGAAACGATCCGCACGTCACGCATTGATGATATGCCGCAAATTTTTAACGAAGCGATCAACGCCACGCTCTCGCGTACCCTGGCAACGTCTGGCACCACCATTCTCGTACTGCTAGCCCTGCTGTTACTGGGCGGCGATATGATTAATAACTTTGCCATTGCTTTGTTAATCGGCGTGCTGGTGGGTACTTTCTCCTCAATCTATATTTCCGGCGCGCTGCTGCTGCCACTTAAGCTTTCTCGGGAAGATCTAATTCCAACCAAAAAAGAGCTTGATGAAGAGGAAGAAGAGCTGCCTTAATAAAGTACGTTTGGCACACAACAAAAAGCCCTGCTGGTGATGCCAGCAGGGCTTTTTTAAGCACTCATTTTAGGTGCTCATTAAGTATTCGACTTGACCTAAAAGTGCGGCGCCAGCTGTTTGATCAGCGCTTTATAAAGGCGCGGGCCAGCAGCCATCAGCTGACTCTCGGGACTTACGGTCGGTTTGCCATCTGGTGTGCCCATTAACGCACCCGCTTCTTTAAGCAGCAGTGACCCCACCTGCATATCCTGCTCTTCAAGGCCCAAGACAAAAACGCTGTCTACGCGGCCAGTCGCCAATTCACAGATATCAAGCAAACCACTGCCGGTGGCCAGCAAGGTTTCAACCTGGGGGGCAAGCTGCTGAGCAATGGTTAAGTAAGCAGGCAAGTGGCTAGGACGTAGCCAAGCTTCGGGTAGACTCATCGCCATCCGCGTACCGGCGATCGCCGTTGGCTTGCTAACGCGCATACGCTTGTCGTTATACTGCGCGCCACGGCCACGGCTGGCGATATACTCGTCATCACCAAACGGCGAGAGAATCACCGCGTGCTCGGGGCGGCCTTTCACAAGACACACCACTGAGAGTGCAAAGCCCTTGCCAGCTACCGCTAAATTTGTGTAGCCATGCATAGGTTCAATCTTCCAGACAGTATCCGCGCCCTCCCCTTCACCGGCTTTATACGGCGTATAGCGGCCGGTAACACCGTGGTGGGGGTAGCCACGCTCCAACTGCTGAACGATGGTCGCTTCTGCCTTACGCGCAGTGTCTTCTAGCAACCGGTCGAGATTAAATTCTTCATGAGCATTTTCAATCCGCTCACGGACGCGTAAAAAGTGTTCAACAGCGCCACGCGCAGCGCGCAGCGTAAATTGGACCATCGGATTCATGATCGGGCCTTGTCACAGTGATGTTAAAGAACAGTGGGTAGTCGCAGGGCTACCTTTGGCGCGCAATTCTAGCAGAGCCCCCTCGGGCATGCCATCGACTCATGCTAAACTGCGCGGTTTCCGCATTTGATTACCGAGCCTATTATGCTTGAGCGCATTCGTATTGTTCTTATCGGCACCAGCCATCCCGGCAATATTGGCGGCGTAGCACGCGCTATGCACAACATGGGCTTGGCCGACCTTGTCTTGGTAGCTCCTCGCTGCGAGGTGATCACCCAGGACAGCATCTCCCGGGCCTCTGGCGCTGACCACCTGCTTCATCAAGCGGTGATTCACGCCACTCTTGAGGATGCTGTTGCTGACTGCACCTTGGCCGTAGGCGCCAGCGCGCGCTCGCGCACCCTCCCCTGGCCAATGATTTCACCCCGCGAGCTGGCCGAGCGCCTACCGAGCGAATGCCACCAGGAAGGCGCCCACGTCGCGCTGGTATTTGGCCGTGAAGACAGCGGCTTAACCAACGCCGAGCTACAGCGCTGTCATGCCCATGTGCATATCCCCACCAACGCTGATTTCAGTTCGCTCAACTTAGCAGCAGCCGTTCAGGTATTAGCCTACGAATGCCGCATGGCGTGGTTAAGCCAAGCGACACCAGAGCCAGTCAGCGATAATGAGGACGAGCTGGCGACTCACGCAGAACTGGAGCGTTACTTCGAGCATTTAGAGCGCACCCTCATTGCGATTGAGTTTCACGACCCGGCTCAGCCGCGCCAGTTAATGGCAAGATTGCGCCGCTTATACTTACGCGCCCGTCCAGAAAAAATGGAAATGAATATTTTGCGCGGCATTCTATCAGCCACCGAAAAAGCAGCAGATCGGCAGCAGCCATAGTGATAGCCGCTGAACTAACCAGAATGACCTAAACTTGAAGTCGTGGCTTCGCGCCCCAACATCGCCTTCCTGCTAACGTTATTCCATTACGCTTTTTTATTGCTGTTAACTTATGACGGTTAACCCACTGATGCGACGCTGCCGCCCTTAACGCCCAAGGATCACCCATGTTTCAACGCCTGCGTGAAGACATTAATAGCGTATTCGACCGCGATCCTGCGGCCCGTAATTTTTTGGAAGTGTTAACCAACTATCCTGGCCTGCATGCGCTGCTGCTGCACCGCTGCGGCCACTGGCTATGGAACAAAAACCTCAAGTGGCTAGCCCGCACAATCTCGACGTTTTCCCGCTGGCTTACGGGTATAGAAATTCACCCAGGCGCTACCATTGGCCGGCGCTTTTTTATCGACCACGGCATGGGCGTGGTGATTGGTGAAACAGCGTTAGTAGGCGATAACGTAACGCTTTACCAAGGGGTCACTTTAGGCGGCACCAGCTGGAATAAGGGCAAGCGCCACCCAACCCTGGAAGATGGCGTGATTGTCGGCGCGGGTGCCAAAATTCTTGGCCCGTTCACCGTCGGTGCGGGGGCTAAAATTGGCTCAAACGCTGTGGTAACAAAAGAAGTACCTCCGGGTGCAACCGTGGTAGGTATTCCTGGCAAAATTGTTAAGCGTGCTGACCCGGATGTAGAGGAAGCACTGGATGTGGACCCTGCTCGCCGAGAAGCTATTTGCCAAAAGTTTGGCTTCGATGCTTACGGCGTTAGTCAGGACATGCCCGACCCCGTTGCCCGCTCCATGCAGGCGATGCTGGACCACATGCATGCCGTGGATGAGCGCATTGAGCGCATGTGCTCCACACTGCGCAAATTGGATGCAAGCTACCGGGATGGCCAGCTACCTGAACTGCGGGATGAAGATTTTGCCGACATTCTCGACGAAAACGATACCGGCTGCCCAGGGCTAGGCAGACATCAGCGCAATCAGCCCAACGACACAGCCCCCCATTCATCTTCTGATACGTCGACCACGCGCAATAGTTGACCAAAGCACTCAGGATTTCCATAATGGCTGTACATTTGCCGTGAGCACGCTGATGGCTCAGCGTCGAGGTTCCTGTCATGCGCTTGACCACAAAAGGCCGTTACGCTGTCACTGCCATGCTTGATTTGGCACTTAATGTGCAGCACGGGCCCACTAGCCTGAGCGATATTTCGCAACGCCAAGAGATTTCCCTCTCTTATTTGGAGCAGCTATTTGCCCGCTTACGACGTGCAGGGCTGGTTACCAGCGTACGCGGGCCTGGCGGCGGATATTTACTGGCCATGCCCGCTGAAGAGATCAGCGTCTCGCAAGTTATCGACGCCGTGAACGAAACCGTTGATGCCACACGTTGTCAAGGACTATCCGACTGCCAACAGGGCGATACCTGCTTAACCCACTTTCTGTGGTGTGAGCTTTCTGGGCAAATTCGCAGCTTTTTTGACGACATTACCCTTGCCCAGTTGATGCAGCGCCCCGATGTAATACGTATTGCTTCCCGGCAACAACATCGCGTAGATGCTGGCATTCTTGCCTCATCCCCCTGAAGGCCCAACCTGCACGCTGGAACCCATGACCACGACTACCTCACCTTCGCTGCCGATTTACTTAGACTACGCCGCCACGACGCCGGTTGATGCTCGGGTGGCCGAGGTCATGCAGCGCTACCTGACGGTTGATCAGCTGTTTGCCAACCCCGCCTCGCGTAGTCATATGCTCGGCTGGCAGGCTGAACAAGTCGTTGAGCAGGCACGGCGCCAAGTGGCAGATACTATTGGCGCTGACCCGCGTGAAATTGTCTGGACCAGTGGCGCCACCGAAGCCGACAACTTAGCGCTGATTGGTTTTATGCGTGCTAACCGTGAACGCGGCATGCACTTGGTAACCTCCCTCATCGAGCATAAAGCGATTGTCGATACGGCTAAGGCGCTTGAAAACGAAGGGTTTGAGGTCACTTGGCTAACACCAGGGCGCGACGGCTGCATAACGCCCGAGCAGCTTCGCAGCGCGATGCGTGATGACACCGCACTGGTGTCGCTGATGGCGGTCAATAACGAACTGGGCAGCATTAACGATACTGCCGCACTGTCCGCGGTTGCCCACGAATTTGGTGCCGCGTTTCATACTGACGCAGCTCAAGCGGTGGGTAGGGTTCCCCTTGATGTGGTGGCGCAGAGCATCGATTTGATGTCGCTTTCTGGCCACAAAGCCTATGGCCCCAAGGGGGTCGGCGCGCTCTACGTTAAACGCCACCCAGATATTCGTGTTGAAGCGTTGATCCATGGCGGCGGGCACGAGCGGGGCATGCGCTCGGGCACCCTTCCGACCCACCAAATCGCCGGAATGGGGGAAGCCTTTGCGCTCATACAGCGCGAGCATCAAGCCGACCAAGCACACGTCGCACAACTTCGCGAGCGGTTTTTAACCGGCTTGGAAGGCATTGACGGCATTGTCGCCAACTCCCCGCTGAAGCACGCGGTGCCCAATATTTTGAACCTTGCGTTTAAAGGGGTTGATGGTGAAGCCCTTCTGATGGCGCTACGCGATGTCGCCGTATCCACCGGCTCAGCCTGCAACTCTGCAAGCGTTGACCCCTCGTATGTGCTGCTAGGTATTGGCACACCCCGCTCACTTGCCCTTTCATCGCTGCGGTTTAGTTTTGGCCGCTTTACCCACAGCGCAGATATTGACCATGCGTTAAGCCTTATTCGTCATGCGGTGAGCGGACTACGCGCCACAGCGCGTTAAATAGCCAATGCTCTCTCCTGGCTCTCTACTTAAGACTTCTTCAAGGAGGACGCCCAAATGGCAACTCTCAACATTACCCCCGCAGCCGCCCAGCAGATTCGTCACGTACTAGACGAACGCGGCCAAGGGCTCGGCCTGCGTGTATCTGTTAAACCCAGCGGCTGTTCCGGCTATAGCTACGTGCTCGACTTTGCCGATGAGACCACCGCCGACGAAGTGCGCTTTGAGGAGCATGGCGCCAGCGTCTATGTTGCACCTGATGCGCTAGAAATGCTGGATGGCAGCGAAGTGGATTATGTGAGCGAAGGGCTTAACCGCTTTTTCCGCTTCAATAATCCTAACGTTAAAGATCAGTGCGGTTGTGGCGAAAGCTTTACTGTTTAAGCTCTCCGGGCAATATCACCGGTATTCATCCCCTCCGGGAAACGCTATAATCGCGGCCACTCGGTACCCAGTGATACCTTTGCACGCGTACCGAATCACTTTTCCTGCGCCGCCTCGGCTTTCCGGGGCGGCAATTTTGCTTATCTCAATTAAGGAGAACTCTGCATGGCTACTGAACGCACTCTTTCGATTATCAAGCCCGATGCCGTCGCTAAAAACGCGATTGGTGACATCATTGCTCGCTTTGAAAAAGCTGGCCTGAACGTCGTTGCCGCTAAAATGACCCACCTTTCTGAAGAGAAAGCGGGCGGTTTCTACGCCGAGCACAAAGAGCGTCCTTTCTTTAAAGACCTAGTAGGTTTCATGACCTCTGGCCCGGTCGTTGTTCAAGTGCTGGAAGGCGAAGGCGCTATCGCTAAAAACCGTGAACTGATGGGCGCTACCAACCCGAAAGAAGCGGCTCCTGGCACTATCCGCGCTGACTTTGCGGAAACTATCGACGCTAACGCTGTCCACGGTTCTGATTCTGCGGAAAGTGCTGAGCGTGAAATTAGCTACTTCTTCGGTAACGACGAAATCTGCCCGCGCTAAGCACTTCGCGCCGCCGTTTCAACACCCGTTGCCGGCCATTTTTGCGGGGGCCTCGCCCCCGCCTCTTTATGAACGCTGACCGCCATGACCACCACCGTAGCTCAACATACGCCTGCCCCCCACTCCACAACTGAACGTGCGCCTACCGCTAATCCCGCGATAGAGCGCCAGAACCTGCTCGGCATGTCCCGCGAGCAGATGGAAGCCTTCTTTTTGTCCATTGGCGAAAAGAAGTTCCGCGCCGCCCAGGTGATGAAGTGGATACACCAGGAAGGCAGCGATGACTTCGCAGCGATGACTAACTTATCAAAGCCGCTACGGGAAAAATTAGCGAAGGTGGCTGAGATTCGTGGCCCGTCGGTTGTCTACGAAGGCACCTCAAGCGATGGCACGCGCAAGTGGGTGCTAGAGGTGGAAGATGGCAGCTACGTTGAAACAGTGCTGATCCCCGCTGAAAACGGTAAGCGGCGCACACTGTGTGTCTCTTCCCAGGTGGGCTGCTCGCTGGACTGCAGCTTCTGCTCCACCGGCAAGCAAGGCTTCCAGCGCAACCTGACCGCGGCTGAGATTATTGGCCAGGTATGGGTTGCCCAGCGCAGCGTCGGGCCACGCCGCGACACTGCCAATCGTCCAGTTACTAACGTCGTCATGATGGGCATGGGTGAACCACTGCTCAACTTTGACAATGTGGTACCCGCAATGAAGCTAATGCTGGACGATAACGGCTATGGGCTTTCCAAACGCCGGGTAACGCTATCAACCTCCGGCGTTGTACCGATGATCGATAAGCTGGGTGATGAGATGGACGTCAGCCTGGCTATTTCGCTGCATGCGTCCACCGATGAACTGCGTAACGAACTCGTACCGATTAATCGCAAGTACAACATTCGTGCACTTCTGGATGCCTGCCACCGGTACCTATCGAAATGTCCTGACAACCGCCAGGTCACAATCGAATATACGCTGATCCGTGACATTAACGACCAGCAGGAGCATGCCGAGCAGCTTGCTGCACTGCTGAAAGAGCTGCCCTGCAAAATCAATCTCATACCGTTTAATCCGTTCCCTAATTCCGGCTACGAAACACCGTCGCGCAACCAAGTCATGCGCTTTCAGCAGTGGCTCTATGATCAAGGTTACAACGCCACTGTTCGCGTTACGCGAGGTGAAGACATTGATGCGGCTTGCGGCCAGCTCGTCGGACGCGTCAAAGATCGCACCAAGCGCAGCGCACGCTACATTCAATCCGTGCAGTTAGATGCGGACTAGACGCTGGTGACCTTGACTTCCATTGAACACAGCGCTTTGATGGATTCGTTTTGTTGGCGGCAGGGGCTTGACCGCCAACAGTACCGTTTTAAGATTTACGGCATTTAAAGACACGTCATTTAGAATCAACCGTTTTCAGCGGCATTTAGTAAAGGCAACCATCAAGAGGGTGTACATGACCGGTCTTTGCAGGCGCTTCCCATCTAGGGCATCTATGCTGTGTGTGCTTATCAGCAGCATGCTGCTAACCGGTTGCGCTACGCCAAGCAACGCCCCGGTCGAAGGCGGCCAAAATGCAGCTGAAGCCTATACCCAGCTAGGGGTCGCTTACTTAGAGCGCGATAACCTTCCCCGCGCGTTGAGCGCTCTTGATCGTGCGCTGGAAATTAATCCTCGTCACGCTGAGGCACTTCAGGCCCTTGCGCTGGTCTATCAGCAGCAAGGAGAGAACGAACTTGCTAATCGCTACTTTGAGCAAGCCGTTAATGCAGCACCCTCGTTTACCCGAGCGCGCAACAACTACGCCGCATTTCTCTATCAACGGGCACAGTTTGCAGCGGCTTGTGAACAGTTAGAAATTGCATCGCAAGATGCCCAGTACGCCAACCGAGCCCAGTTATTTACTAACTTAGGGCAGTGCTATGTGGCGCTGGAAGAATTTGATAGCGCCCGCGAAGGCTTTCAGCGGGCGCAAAGTATCGACCCACGCAACCCGCGTGGGTATTTCATGTTAGCCGAACTTGAAGTTTCTCAGGGTAATTATGAGCAAGCCTGGGCGCCACTGCAGAGCTATTTGCAGCTAGCCGGACCAGACCCAGCAGCACTGGAAATGGCGATTGACCTCGCCCATGCCCGAGGCGACCACGCCGCGGCTGCCGATTACCAGCGCATGTTGAATACCAATTAACTGATGCCCTGATCACCTATTTATTGAAGGATGCTCAGCCATGAGCGACACACAGTTACACGATAGCGTTACCGCTGACACCAGCTCCCCTGGTGAGCTTCTATTACGCCAACGCGAAGCGCTTGGCGTTCCCCTAATTGATGCTGCACGCGCCCTCAACCTGCGCCCTGCTGTGGTGGAAGGGCTGGAACAAGACAACTACGCTGAGATTCCGGTCACCGCCTATCGACGAGGCTACCTACGCGCTTATGCCCGGTATTTAGGCATGGACGACCGCTTAGTGCTCGATGCTTATCAAGTGCAAAATGGCAGCATCGATACGGAACGCAAAGTTGCTCCCGTTTCCGTTAGCCGCCCCCCTTCCAAAGTGGGCGCCTGGCTATTTAAGCTTGTCACGTTGCTAGTAATCGTTGGTTTAATTGCCGTTACCGTAATGTGGTGGCAAAGCCGTGGGGGCAGTGAGCCACCCAGCATGGGCGCTTCCCCATCGGTAGAGGAAGAAGAAGCGCTTAATGCTACCGCTGAGCGCGAGCCAACCCCAACCAGTGAGCCGGCAGTAGCCTCAGCACCGCAACTAACGGAAGAAGAGGCTGAGACATCACCCGCGCCCATGGCAGAGGTGACGGATGAAGCCACACAAGCAGCCGCCATGGTGGTTGCGGGTAGTAGCACACCCGCGAGCGATGCCAGCGAAGAGGAGCCTACAGCAGAAGCCGCTCCCCCTGCCGCCGCGCCCAACACCCTGGAGCTGACATTTAACGAACAGTCTTGGACTGAGATTTTTGATGCCAGCAACCAGCGGGTGTTTGTCGGCCTCCAGACGCCCGGCACTACCGCCAGTGTAGAAGGGGAGCCTCCATTTCGGTTAACGATCGGCAACGCAACGGGCGTAGAGCTACGCTACCAAGGCGAAGCCATCGACCTTCCTCAACGCGCCGGTGCCAATAATGTTGCCCGCTTCACCTTAGGAGAGTGACACGTCTTATGCACGCCCCTTCTCCCATTAAACGTCGATTTTCTCGCCAAATTCATGTTGGCAAGGTACCCGTTGGTGGCGATGCACCTATCGCTGTCCAAAGCATGACCAATACCAACACGCTTGATGTCGCAGCCACCGTGGCGCAAATTCAACAGTTGGAAAAAGCCGGTGCCGATATTGTGCGCGTTTCCGTGCCTGATATGGACGCTGCTGAAACCTTTGGCCAGATCAAAAAGCTCGTCGATGTACCGTTAGTGGCCGATATACATTTCGACTACAAAATCGCCTTGCGCGTTGCCGAACTGGGTGTTGACTGCCTGCGCATCAACCCCGGCAATATCGGCCGGGAAGATCGGGTACGCGCAGTCGTCAGTGCAGCCCGTGATAACGGCATTCCAATCCGCATTGGTGTTAACGCAGGCTCTTTAGAAAAAGACCTGCAGAAAAAGTACGGTGAGCCTACCCCCGCCGCGCTGGTAGAATCAGCCATGCGTCATATTGACCACCTCGACCGCCTGGACTTTGCTGACTTTAAAGTCAGCGTTAAAGCCTCAGATGTGTTTATGGCTGTGGCGGCCTACCGTGACTTAGCTACGCGTATCGAGCAGCCGCTACACCTGGGCATTACCGAAGCGGGTGGTTTGCGCGCAGGCACCGTCAAGTCGTCTATCGGGCTCGGCATGCTGCTGATGGACGGTATTGGCGACACCATTCGTGTTTCCCTGGCGGCAGATCCGGTTGAAGAAATAAAAGTCGGTTTTGATATGCTCAAAAGCCTGAGGCTGCGCTCTAAAGGCATCAACTTTATCGCCTGCCCCAGCTGCTCACGGCAAAACTTCGACGTTATCAGCACCATGAATCAGCTCGAAGAGCGCTTAGAAGACGTGATGACGCCCTTGGATGTCTCCGTTATCGGCTGTGTCGTGAATGGCCCCGGCGAAGCCAAAGAGACCGATATTGGCTTAACCGGCGGCTCTCCTGCCAACCTCGTTTATATCGATGGCAAACCCGCCAGCAAGCTGCGTAACGACCACCTTGTCGATGACCTTGAAAAGCTGATCCGCGAAAAAGTACGTCAAAAACAGCAGCAGCAAGACGATATGATCGCTCGCAGCGTTTAACGCCGAGCCAGACTGCCCAGCCCGGAGCGCACTGTTCAGTTAACTTGTGCGTCCCGGGCTGCCTCCCATACAAGGAGTTTTCATTGAGTAAGTCCACCGCCAAAAAGATTCAAGCGATTCGTGGAATGAACGACCTATTGCCCAGCGACAGTCCTCGCTGGCAATTTTTTGAAACCACCGTTCGTCAGTTAATGCATCGCTATGGCTTTGATGAAATTCGCACGCCCATTGTCGAGCAAACCGCGCTCTTCGCCCGCTCTATTGGCGAAGTGACCGATATTGTCGAAAAAGAGATGTACACCTTCGACGACCGCAATGGCGATAGCCTGACGCTTCGCCCTGAAGGCACCGCAAGCTGTGTGCGTGCTGCCATGGAAAATGGCCTGCTCTACAACCAAACCCAGCGGCTTTGGTATCAGGGGCCGATGTTTCGCCATGAGCGTCCGCAAAAGGGCCGCTATCGCCAGTTCCACCAAGTAGGTGTCGAAACCTATGGCTTTGAAGGACCCGACATAGATGCGGAAGTGATCCTACTCTCAGCCCGCCTATGGCGTGAGCTGGGCCTTTTGGAACACGTAACGCTAGAACTGAACTCGTTGGGCTCCACAGAAGCCCGCGCCGCCTACCGCGAGAAACTGGTGGCCTATTTCGAGCAGCACCACGACGTGCTGGATGAAGACTCTAAGCGCCGCCTGACCAGCAACCCATTGCGTATTCTTGATTCGAAGAACCCGGCAATGGCCGAGATGCTTAATGCTGCCCCGCAGCTGATGGACCATCTTGACAACGAATCCAAGGAGCATTTCGAGCAGCTGAAAGCGATGCTGGATGCCGCCAATATTGCTTACGTGGTCAACCCTCGCCTTGTGCGCGGCCTAGACTACTACTGCCGCACGGTGTTTGAGTGGACAACTACCGCACTGGGCAGCCAAGGCACCGTTTGCGCAGGCGGGCGTTATGATGGTTTGGTAGAGCAGCTAGGCGGCAAACCTACCCCAGCGGTGGGCTTTGCCATGGGCATCGAGCGCCTTGTGCTACTGCTGGAAACGCTCAATTTAGTGCCTGACGCTGCGTTAGGCGGCTGCGATGTCTATCTTTTACCCATGGACGACAACGCCACGGTGGCCGCACTTACCCTAGCAGAACAGCTGCGCAGCGAGCTTCCGGCCCTCAGGTTGCAGCTACACTGCGGGGGTGGCAGTTTTAAGAGCCGAATGAAAAAAGCCGACAAAAGCAGCGCCCCCATTGCCGTTCTACTGGGCGAAGATGAGATGGCGGCAAATGTCGTTACGCTTAAGTTTCTGCGCGAAGCACGCGAGCAGCAACGCGTGGCCCGCGACGAGCTTGCGGCTACGCTTGGCGAACTAGTTTCCCATTAACCCTACTGCTGTGACGCAATGCCGAAACAGCAGATGAATACTTGCTAGCCGCCTATGCGGCTATGCCATAGCACAGGAGGCCGCCCGTGGCGGAGCTGAGAAGCGAAGAAGAGCAGCTTGATGTCATCAAGCGCTGGTGGAAAGAGAACGGAACCTCTCTTATTGCAGGCGCCGTTCTCGCAGCAGCGGGGGTGTTTGGTTGGAACGCCTGGCAAAACTACCAGGAAGGACAGGCCGAAGCCGCCTCTGCGCGTTACCAACAGCTTGTGAACATGACGGCTGGTAACGCTTTAGAAGAGGATCAACTGGCCACCGCCCGCGCGTTAATCAGCGAGATTAACGACGATCATGGCAATACGCTTTATGCCGAGCTTGCGCTACTGCTGGACGCTCGCCTTGCCGTACAGCAAGACAACCTGGCAGACGCCAAGGCCGCTCTAGAGAACGTCGCCGACAGGTCGTCGCGCCGCTATGTACAAAGCCTTGCCTGGCTGCGCTTAGCGCGTATCGAAGTCGCTGAAGGCAACCCTGAAGCTGCGCTTAGCCTGCTTGATGAGCCAATCACAGAGTCGCTCGCCGCCCAGCAAGCCAATATACGGGGCGACGCCTATGCGGCGTTAGGTGATACAGAGCAAGCGCGTGACGCTTGGCAAACTGCGTTAGAGCTGGCCCAAGCCCGTAACCAAGCGCTCTACGGCGTACAGTTTAAGCTTGACGATCTCGGCGCCGAGGAGGCGACACAATAATGACGATCAGCCTGACAAAACCGCTTTTTTCCAAGCAGCTACTGCGCGTGGCGCTAGGCGCTGTTGCCTTAGCATTACTAGCGGGATGTGCCAACAAAGGCGAACCCGCCTATACGCCTAAAGAGTTACGCAGTTTTGAAGAGACCTCATCGCTGGACAGCGTGTGGCGTAGAAACGTAGGCGATGGTCTAGGCCGCGCACGCTACCCCATCGCCCCCACCCGTGAAGGCGATACGGTATTTGCTGCTGACGCTACAGGCCTGGTGATGGCGCTTAATGCGGACAGCGGTGAGCGTGAGTGGCAGACCCAGCTGGACACGCCTATCTCAAGCGCTTTGAATGCCGTGGCAGGCAACCTCTACCTAGGCACCCGCAACGGTGAAGTGTTCGCGCTTAACCAGCGTGATGGCAGCGTTCGCTGGCGTTCACGGGTCGCCAGCGAAGTTCTGGCCGCCCCCCAGGCTAACCAGCAATTACTGTTAGTACAAAGCATTGATGGTCAAGTAACCGCGCTAGACCGTGCTAGCGGTGAAGAGCGCTGGGTGTATACCAGTTCGCAGCCAGCGTTGACGCTGCGCGGCACCGGCACACCCATGACCATCGACCCGGTTACCTTTGTTGGCATGGCCAATGGCCGATTAACCACACTGGATAACCGTAATGGTCAGCCACTGTGGGACATGCAAATTGCCACACCACGGGGGCGCAGTGAAGTTGAGCGCTTGGTCGACCTATCCGGCCAGCCAGTGCTGAGCCCGGACGGCCGCTTATTTGTGACCAGCTATAATGGCCGCGTTGTTGCTCTGGAAGCTACCCAAGGGGGTGTGCTGTGGGAAAGCAATCTGTCTAGCCGTCACACGCCCATCCTGGTAGGCAACCTGCTGTTTGTGGTCACCGACAACAGCCACGTGGTGGCTCTGGATGCTAACAGTGGCCAAGAAATTTGGCGCAACAACAGCCTGGAAGACCGCTGGCTAACGGCGCCCGCCTTCGCGGATGGACGCCTGGTATTTGGCGATTTTGAAGGTTACCTGCATCTACTTGATGCGCGTGAAGGCGATATCGTCGGCCGCACCCGCGTGCACCGTTCAGGTATTAGCGTACGCCCGGTGACTGAAGGCAACATCATTCATGTTCAGGCGAATAATGGTCGCCTGGAAACCCTGGAAATAACTCCATGACACCCGTCATTGCTTTAGTCGGTCGACCCAACGTGGGTAAATCGACGCTGTTTAACCGCCTGACGCGTTCGCGTGATGCGCTCGTGGCCGATTTTCCTGGCCTCACTCGTGACCGCAAATATGGCAATGGCATGTTGGGCGGCAAGTCATACACCGTCATTGATACTGGCGGCATTAGCGGTGATGAAGAAGGCATCGATGCCGCAATGGCGGAGCAGTCGTTAGCTGCTATTGATGAAGCCGATATCGTGCTGTTTTTGGTTGATGCCCGGGCAGGGCTAAACGTCGCTGACGAGGCCATTGCCAATCACCTGCGTGTAAACCAGAAAAAAACCTGGCTGGTAGTGAATAAAACCGATGGCTTGGAAGAGCACTCGGCCATGGCTGACTTTTGGAAGCTTGGCCTGGGTGACCCCTGGCCCATCGCTGCCGCCCACGGGCGTAACGTATCGCTGCTAATCGATACCGTACTAGAGCCGTTCCCTGAGCGCGACGCCAGCATCCCTGCCGATACGGGCAGTAAAGGGATTCGTATTGGTGTGATTGGCCGCCCGAACGTGGGTAAATCCACGCTAGTCAACCGCCTGCTTGGCGAAGAGCGCGTGGTGGTGTTCGATGAAGCCGGCACCACCCGGGATGCCATCGAAATACCCTTCGAGCGTAATGGCAAACCTTACGTATTAATTGATACTGCCGGTATTCGGCGTCGTAAGAACGTGCGCGAAATCGCCGAAAAGTTCTCGATCATCAAAACCCTCGACGCGATCAAAGAGTGCCATGTTGCAGTGATGGTACTCGATGCACGCAGCGGTTTGGTTGAACAAGACATGCACCTGCTGGATTACGTGCTAACCACTGGCCGAGCGCTAGTGCTAGCCATAAACAAGTGGGATGGCCTTGAGAGCGACGCCAAAGAGAAGATGCGCGCGGAAATTAAACGCCGTTTAGGCTTTGCCGACTATGCCGAGATACACTTTATCTCGGCTCTGCACGGTACGGCGGTGGGTGATCTATACCCTTCGATTGAACGCGCCTTTAACGCCGCTAACGCACACTGGTCAACCAACCGGCTGACCACATTGCTGCAAGATGCGGTAAGCCAGCACCCACCGCCGATGGTCAACGGGCGGCGGATCAAACTACGGATGGCCCACCAGGGCGGCAGCAACCCGCCTATCATTGTGGTACACGGCAACCAGACCGCGTCGCTGCCTGAGGCTTACCGCCGCTACCTGACCAACACCTTTCGTAAAGTGTTAAAGGTACGCGGCACACCTATGCGCTTTGAATTCCGTACGGGCGACAATCCGTTCGACCATATGGCGGGCGCCAGCGATAAAGAGAAGGCTAAAAAGCGCGAGCTTAACCGCACCAAAGAAGCGCGTAAAAGCCGCCGCTAGGCCTTAATGCCGGCGACATCATCTAGGCTGATATAAACAACGCCTGCTGAATTCTTCAGCGGGCGTTTTTAGTTATAAGTTAGCGCTCGTAAATTAGCTTGACAGACGTTCGCGCTAGCCCTCAAATAGCCGCGCTTTTCAGCACTGCCTCACCCTGAATTCTTAGCCCTTCCTAGGAGGGAGTTTTATGATAACGGCCGTTAGCCGCTGGCGCGGATTTGCGATGTTAACCATGGCAAGCCTTTTAACTGGCTGCCTGGCGCTACCCCAAACGGGTTTGTTTGCTTTTCGCTTAGCCGTTACCTCACTGGGCATTGAAGAGGTGCGTATTGGCCCCTATAACATTCAGGCTGGACTCGATACCAGCGATTTGACCAGCTTGATAGCCTCTAGCCTAGGCACGGGCAGTTTGCCCGTTCAGGCCACGCTGGCGATGGGTTTAGGCCTACCCGCGGGCATGCCTGCGGTTGAGATGTCGGGCTTTCGCTGGACGCTGGATATGCCGGGAGTCGACCCCGTCAAGGGACAATACCAGCAGGATGTCACGCTGACCCCCGGCGACGATGCTAAATTACGCCTGCCTGTTGCCTTCGACATTCTCGCAACCGACCCGCAGCGTATGACGCCAATGCTAGAGCTGGTTAGCCAACTAGCATCTCAGGGGGAGTTACCGGCCGGCAGCGAGCTAGCCATTACACCAGGGGATCTGCGCGGCTTAGGCATGACGCTGCCATCAGGCCTCTTCACACCTACCATTCGCCTAAACGTTGGGGCCGATGGTCAGCTCGTTCCCCAACGCTAATGGCTTAGGGCGGTTTAAGAGAACGATTTAAAAAGGGCAAGCTAAGAGGCGCTGGTATTATCAGGCTATCTCTTTTCTTGCAGCCGCTTGCGGCCTACCCAGTGGGCCGCAAATTGCCAGGCGGTTCGACCGCTACGCCCTCCTCTCAATGTCGCGAAACGAACGGCCTCTGCTTTTGTCGTATCGTTCCAATCCTGGGGTTTGCCAAGGTGGCTAACCCAGTGCTCACACACCTCAAGGTACGTCGCTTGGCTGAAGGGGTGAAACCCAAGCCATAGCCCAAACCGGTCTGAGAGCGAAATTTTCTCTTCCACCGCATCGCCATGATGCAGCTCCTCGCCAACCAAGCGGCTGCCGCTATTGTCATCCATCGATTCCGGCAGCAAATGGCGACGGTTGGAAGTTGCATAGAGTAAGACGTTCTCGGGCGGCCCAGTTAAGGCACCGTCCACCACGCTTTTGAGCGCTTTATAAGCGTCATCGTTGCCCTCAAAAGAGAGGTCATCGCAATACACCACAAAGCGCTGTGGCATATGGCGCAACTGCTCTACCAGCAGAGGAAGGCTGCAAAGGTCGTGACGATCCACTTGGATCAACCGCAGCCCCTCCTCAGCCAGCGAATTAAGCAGCGCGCGTATAATGGATGACTTCCCGCTTCCCCTAGAACCCCATAGCAGCGCGTGATTAGCGGGGTGTCCTTGTAGAAACGCCCGCGTGTTATCAATGAGGGCCAATTTTTGCCGCTCAATACCCAGCAGGTCGTCCAATGTCAGCGCATCGCGTGGTGGTACCGGCACCAGCCACCCACCCAAGGGGTGGCGCTGCCAAATCGCCGCCACATGAATGTTCCAATCCACCGGCGTGGGTGCAGGCGGCAGCCAGTGGTCGACATGATCTAACAGGCGCGTAATGCGCTGGCTCAATTCAGCATCCATCGTTGTCCTCGGAGTGCGTTATGATAGAAAGGTTTGATTTACCACCGACAGTAGTTATCTTGTCGGCAAGGATCTCTACTCGTATAAGGAAACCGTCTATGCGTTGGCTTCGTCCATTGGCTATTACTGCGCTGTGTGCCTCTATAGCGGCGTGCGCCACCTCCCCAACCGGCCGATCACAGCTGTTACTGCTTTCAAATGATCAGTTGAACCAAATGGGTCAACAAGCCTTTGCTCAGTATCAACAAGATGTGCCTACCGCTGATCAGGCAAGTCACCGCTATGTTCAGTGTATAACCAATGCGATTGTTGACGTACTCCCCGCTGAACAGCGTGACCTCGATTGGCAAATCCGTGTCTTCGAGTCTGAGCAGCCGAACGCGTTTGCGCTACCCGGCGGCTATATGGGGGTCAACACGGGCATGTTAAATATAGCCACCAATCAGCATCAGCTTGCCTCTGTGGTAGGCCACGAGATAGGCCACGTTATCGCTAACCACGCCAACGAGCGCGCCTCTACCCAAAGCGCGACGTCACTGGGCTTATCGGTCATTTCCAGCACATCAGGCATGCAGACCCCCGGGGGCCAGCAATTAATGGGCGTGCTAGGCATGGGGGCAGAGTATGGCATTGCGCTCCCCTTCTCACGCCGCCATGAAAGTGAAGCCGACATTATCGGCCTACAGCTGATGGCCCAGGCCGGTTTCGACCCTCGGGAAAGCGTCACGCTATGGGAGAATATGCAGGCGGCCTCCAGCGGTGGCGCACCGCCCGCCTGGATGTCTACCCACCCAAGCCAAGGCCAGCGAATCCAAGGGCTTCAAGCGAATATGGATCAAGCGCTGGCAAATTATGAACAGGCACGCAACAGCGGCCGCACGCCCAACTGCCCGCGTCCCTGAGCGGCCTACGCTAGAGGTTTGAATGATTCGAATTGGTTTACTACTGCTTGTCCTGCCCATTTTGGTCCTGATGGCCGTCTATTTTTGGGAACTGGGCGATGTACGCGCCTGCCAGCTTGACGGCGGCTACTGGGATTACCTGGAAAGCACCTGCCGTGAGACGCCGCAGCCTTTTGTTTCCTGGCTTGAGCGCTCGCCGCTACTGGTCAACGGCGGCATGCTAGTGTCTGTGTTGGGGCTGGTTATGTGCATGGTAGGGTTTTACACCAAACGCCGTTAATCGCGGATAATAACGCCAGCAACAGTAACGGGGGCAGCTAACCAAGCTGCCCCCGTTACTTATCATGCACTGCCATTTGTCGATCAACGCCTTCATCAACAGCAGCACTAATCGATAGAAGCACTAATCGCTAAAATTTAGCGATTGCCTAAGCTGCGAGCGCACTGGCGCGGTGTCCGGGCGTACATTACGCCACAGAAAAAACGATTCAGCAGCTTGCTCTACCAGCATACCTAGCCCATCCAGCAGCTTGGCGCCACGGGGTCCCGCCCACTGTAAAAAGACCGTTGGCTCGCTGCCGTACATCATGTCGTAAGCCCAGGCCTGCTGGGTAAAAAGCAGGTCAGGCAGCGGCGGTAAGTCTCCGGTAAGACTGGCGCTGGTGCCATTAATAACCAGATCAAACTGCCCCTCTATGGTGTCAAACCCACCGCCTTTCACCGGGCCCAGGTCAGCAAAGTCCTGCGCCAACTGGCTGGCTTTCTCTGCGGTGCGATTCACCACCACCAGCTCGCGGGGCTTTTCAGCCAGCAGCGGTTCCAGCACGCTACGTAGGGCACCACCCGCGCCAATGACCAGCACGCGCTTATCTTGAATGGGCACGCCGTGGTAAGCCAGGTCACGAACAAGCCCTATGCCGTCGGTGGTGTCGCCATAGGTACGGCCATTGCCCCCCGCGATCAGGGTATTGACCGCCTGAGCACGTTTGGCACGGTGGCTAAGGGTGTCACATAGTGCAAAAGCCTCACCCTTGAAGGGCACGGTCACATTCGCCCCGCGCCCGCCTTGCTCCACAAACGCCTGCCATGCCGCAGCAAACCCGTCCAACGGTGCAAGCTCAGTGGTATAGGTCATGGGCTGCTGGGTTTGGCGACCAAACTCCCCGTGAATCAGCGATGATTTAGAGTGTTTGATAGGGTTACCAAAGACGCAATAACGGTCAGCCATAGAGCCTCCTTATGTCTCGCCCTGCTGGGCGGCTTCAGCAAGCCAATCCCTGGGCACTAGGTATTCATTAAGCTTCGCCTCTGGGCTACCCGCTTCGGGCGTAAAGGCGTACTCCCAACGCGCTAATGGCGGCATCGACATTAATATCGACTCAGTGCGACCGCCGCTTTGCAGGCCAAACAGCGTGCCTCTGTCCCAGACCAGATTGAACTCCACGTAACGACCGCGACGGTAAAGCTGGAAGTCCCGCTCTCGTTCTCCCCAGGCATCTTCTCTGCGCCGCTCAACGATGGGTAGGTAAGCCTCTAAGAAACTATCGCCAACGGCTCGCTGAAAGGCAAAACAGTCCTCAAAGCTGCCTTCATTTAAATCATCAAAAAACAGCCCGCCTACGCCCCGGGTTTCATCACGATGCTTGAGGTAAAAGTACTCATCGCACCACGCTTTGTAGCGAGGATAAATCTCTTCACCAAAGGGCGCGCAGGCGGTTTTTGCCACGTGATGCCAGTGCACGGCGTCTTCAAACACAGGGTAGTAAGGGGTCAGGTCAAACCCGCCGCCAAACCACCAAACGGGGGGTTCGCCTGCCTTTTCAGCAATAAAAAAGCGCACGTTGCCGTGACTCGTAGGCACATGGGGATTTTCAGGATGCAGCACCCAGGAAACACCTACCGCGTGAAAGCTGCGCCCAGCAAGTTCAGGCCGCACCGCCGTGGCAGAGGGCGGGAGCTTTGCACCAAACACATGGGAGAAGTTCACACCGCCTTTTTCAAACACAGCGCCATGCTCAATCACCCGAGAGCGCCCGCCGCCGCCCTCCTCACGCTCCCAGCTATCCTCCTTGAAACTGGCACGACCATCGGCGGCGGCAAGGCCGGCACATAGCCGTTCCTGCAGGTCTAACAGGTAGTGTTTAACGTCGTCTAGGTGCTCGTGTGCCACATTAACTCCCAGGGTAAATAGGTTGAGTGAGCCGCTGCGTTTACTGGCGAAGCACCTTGCCAGTGACTAAATCACGAATGGTGCTTGGGCGAGCGTTGCCACCTAATGCACCGGGTGCGATAGCAGCGACGTCATCACCAAATATCGAGGCGACTTCTTCAGCGCTCATGGCAGGCGGGTCTCCCGCGCGGTTAGCGGAGGTGGAGACCAGCGGCCCGCCAAACGCTTCGCATAATGCTTTCATCAGAGGATGGTCGGTTACCCGCAGCGCCACGCACTGATGAGCGCCACGCACAAGCCCATGGCTGCGGCCATTATCCGGCACCAGCCATGTATTGGGCCCTGGCCAACTAGCGGCTAAGGGGGCATGAAGGGCAAGCGGCAGCTGATTTAACCAGGGCTGAAATTGATAAATACTGGCCGCCACCAGAATGACTCCTTTGGCAGGGTCACGCGCTTTCATACGCATTAAGTGCGCCAGCGCTTCATCGTTATCCGGGTCACAGCTAAGCCCCCATACGGCTTCGGTGGGGCATGCAATAACGCCTCCCGAGCGCAGCGCGCTCACTGCCGCCTTTAATTCAGCTGATTCCATAGATGCTCCTCGTGAAAAATCATGACCTGCCACTGCTCAGCCAGTGAAAATAATCAGCTAGTGGCATCCTACCATGGCCGTGCCAAACGCACCCAACCGCCTGCCTGCTGCGTAACATGGCCCTCTAGCTCTAGCATCAATAGCCGCTGCTGACACTCGCTTACCGTGACGCCAGTACTCTGAACCAGCACATCAATTGGCGTTGGCGAGGTACCTAAGACGCTCAATAGATGGTCAGCGGGCGGTACAGTGCCGCTTGTCTCAACAACGCCCGTAGCGTCGGCAACCGGTTTCAGCTCAGGCGGTAAAAAACTGCTAGCCCAGTGCTGCAGTTCTTCAAGTATATCGTCCACATGGCGTACAAGTGTGGCGCCGGTACGTAGCAGGTGCAAACAGCCGCGCGCCTGCACATTATGCAGCGACCCTGGCAAGGCAAACAGCTCGCGCCCCTGCTCAAGGGCTAAACGAGCGCTCACCAGTGAACCGCTTTTCTCGGTCGCCTCTACCACTAACGTGCCTAAACTGAGGCCGGTGACAATTCGATTACGACGGGGGAAGAATGCCGGGCGGGCAACCGTTCCCGGCGGATGCTCGGAAAGCAGCAACCCACCTGGCGCGGTGCTTAACTGCTCGTATAAATCTCGATGACGGGCGGGATAAATGACATCAACGCCGCAGCCTAATACCGCAATTGAGTGCCCACCGGTCGCCAGCGCAGCGCGCTGGGCGACTCCATCGACTCCCAGCGCCATGCCGCTAACAATGCACCAGCCACGCTGGGCAAGTTCGCGGGCAAACGCTTGGGCATTACCGCTGCCCTCTGAGGTAGGCCTTCGCGTTCCCACCATCGCAAGTTTGGGGCCCTCTAGCGCACTTAGATCGCCTTGGGCCCAAAGCACGACGGGCGGGTCGGGTAGCTGGTTAAGTAGCGTGGGCCACGCGGGGTGGTCACGGTGGAGCAGATGACGATTAGGGCCAGCCTGGAGCCAGGCTTCGGTGTCGTTTACCACAGATTGCAGCGGGCTGCGCTCTGGATGTTCAAGCCATAAGCGCAGCGCCGTGGCTGCCGCGCTGGGCAGCGCCGCCAGCCAGCCCTGGGGCCACTGTGGCCCGCGAGCCACCAGCTGAGTAATACGGTGGGCGCCCATACCGGGCAGGGCATTCACTACCAGCCACTCCTTGGCATCCATACTCAACCTCCTCTTCGCTGCTCTTTAGTAACGTTTCATCTAACCGGTGTACGTGCCACATCACCCACGGTAAGTACATTCGATGCCTGCATGACCAAGGCATAGCTCACGCGGTTGTAAGGCTTAAAGACCATCACTTGGCCTGCTTCTGTTGCAGGCAGTTGGATAAGCTCGTCAGTACGCGGGTCATTAACCAACTCCCCCTGCTGGTCTACCCGCAGCACGTGTCCTGGCTGAAGGCCGTCTTGAGTACCGAGGTCTACCGCCACCACCTGCAAGCGCCCAATAAAACGCACGCCCCCAGGAACTGCAATAATATGACCAGACAGACTATTTAACGGTGCGCGAGGCTGGAAGATCTCCTCTTGCTCACGATCTTCAAGCGCCATCAGAATGTCGTTATTACGTACTTCTTGATAGGCACTCAACACTTCTACCCGAGCAATATCGCCTTCACTGCTTAGCTGGCGCGCCTCGCCAATGTTGATCATTTCAATACCCAGCGGTGTTCCGTCATTGGCAAGATAGGGGTCGCTTTGGCGATAAATGCCCAGCCGTGCTCTCGCGGGAAGTTCCCCCCGAACATAGAGCGTGTCCCCTGCGCCGCTAATCAAGCGTCGGTTCTCCCCACCCACCACGTAGGCCAGCTCCCGCAGCGACTCACCCTCCTCCAGCACTCGGTGTTCGCGCAAAAAAGCCCGCACAACGTCCATGGGCAGGGGAGCAATCGCTTCCCGTTCCGGTACGGTGCGCATTTGGGGGGTCAGCTTTACCACACTCTGCCCCCGCTCTAACGTTAAACAGGGGGCGCCCTGGCAACGGCCTAGCACCAGCACATCGCCTGGGTAAATAAGATGGGGGTTGCGAATTTGCGGGTTGGCCTGCCAAAGTTCAGGCCACTGCCAGGGGGAACGTAAATAGCGCGCAGAAATACCCCACAGCGTATCGCCGCGAACCACTTCATACCGCTCCGGCGCGTCGCTACGCAGCCGCTCCCAGCCTAAAACTGGATGACTCACCAGCAGGGCTATACACATTAGTAGGGCGCCAAAGACGCTATAATAAAGAGGCTTTCTTGCCGCCATCCTGTTCTCCCTAGGCAGTCGCTGGTGAAGTGATACGCAAGGCCGCAGCGAGGAACGCACGAGCCCAGTAAGACCGACAGCATGATATGATGGCTGTTAGTAAACCACTTATAGTAATGCACATAGGCCCGCCGACACAGGTGGCGAGGCCTTTACATTAAAGACTCAGTTTAACGGTGATTGTAACGCCATGGCCAAACTTCCTATTCTCGAATTCCCCGACGAGCGCCTGCGTACCAAGGCGGTAGCGGTGGAAACCGTTGACGATGAGGTTCGCCAGCTCGTCGACGATATGCTGGAGACCATGTATGACGCACGGGGTATCGGTCTTGCGGCCACGCAAATCGATATACATCGCCGCGTGGTAGTGATGGATGTTAGCGACGATAACTCCCAGCCGCTGGTGCTTATCAACCCACGCTACGAGCCGATGGGTGAAGAGAAAGAGCCGCTCTCCGAGGGGTGCCTGTCCATCCCTGAGTATTACGCCGAAGTACCGCGTTTTCTCAAGGTAAAGCTCAATGCGCTTGACCGAAACGGCGAGCCCTATGAGTTAGAGGCTGACGGCCTATTGGCACACTGTATTCAGCATGAGTATGACCACCTAGAAGGCGTACTGTTTGTTGACTACTTATCGCCACTCAAGCGTGACCGGGTGCTGCGAAAAATGCAAAAACGCCACAAGCTAATGCAGGACGCTTAAGCTGATACCAATGCGTTACCCCCGGCCGAGCGGCCACGCTATAAACAAGCCCACTTGTTATTATGTGGCTTTTGCGTTCGCTGCTCGGCCTTTAACTGTTAAACGCCCCCCCCCCTTTACTGTTAGGTAGTCACGCCCATGTCTCAGTTGCGCGTTGTTTTTGCTGGCACGCCTGATTTCGCCGCTTCAAGCCTCGCCGCCGTGTTAGAGAGCCAGCATCAGGTGGTAGCAGTTTATACCCAGCCTGACCGCCCTGCAGGCCGAGGACGCAAACTTACCCCTAGCCCGGTCAAGCAACTTGCCCTTGAGCATGAAATACCGGTGTATCAACCTGCCAGCTTAAAAAACGCGGACGCCCAAGCCGAATTAGCGGCGCTGGAAGCTGACGTGATGGTCGTTGTTGCCTACGGCTTGCTGCTGCCCCAGGCCGTTTTGGATACGCCGCGATTAGGCTGTATCAACGTACATGCCTCGTTATTACCCCGTTGGCGCGGCGCGGCGCCTATTCAGCGGGCTATTGAAGCCGGCGACAGCGCCTCTGGTGTAGTCATTATGCAAATGGATGCAGGGCTCGATACCGGCGCAATGCTTTATGAAGTACGAACGCCGATCACCGCGCGTACCACCGGCGGTGAGCTGCATGACCGGCTCGCCATCCAAGGGGCAAACGCGTTGGTTAACGTGTTAGACGAACTGGATAGCGGCAACCTAACCGCCACTCCACAGCCCGAAGAGGGCGTGACCTATGCAGCCAAGCTAAGTAAAGCGGAAGCCGAGCTAGACTTTCACCAGCCCGCCGAACAGCTAGCGCGTAAGATTCGCGCTTTTAATCCCTGGCCGGTGGCCTGGTGCACGCTGGGTAATGACCGCCTACGTTTATTAATGGCCAGTGTTGAATCCAGCGAACAGCCGTCCTCACTGCCCGGCACGCTGCTTGAACATGGCGAGGATCACCTGCGTATTGCCTGCGGCGAACAGGGCCAAGAAGTGCTTTGTGTTAGCCGCGCGCAACTACCGGGGGGCAAAGCCATGGCCGTACGTGACCTGCTCAATGCCCGCCAAACACCCCTAACGACTGGCGCCCAGCTTGGGCTGCCCGCACCTCAACAAGGAGCTAATCAATGAGCCAACAGCGTCCCGCAAAAGGCGGCAGTGGCCAAGAGGTGCGCGCTGCTGCCGCCCGTGCGTTAGTCCCCGTTATTACTGACAAAGGCTCACTCGCCGGGCTTGATGAACATAGCGTTGTCGCCCGCGACCGTGGCCTGCTGAAAGAGTTGTGCTACGGCACCTGCCGCCGCCTGCCCCGCTTGGAAGCCCTCGCTAACAAACTGCTTAAGCAGCCGTTTAAAAAGCGCGACAGCGACGTTCACGCGCTGTTGCTCATCGGTATTTATCAGCTGCTGTATATGCGCATCCCTGCTCACGCCGCGGTGGGTGAAACCGCGGGCGCTGCGCGCTTGCTGGGCAAAGAGTGGGCTACCCGCGTGCTTAACGGTTGCCTGCGCCGTCTACAGCGGGAAGCCGAGGAACTCCAGGCGGATGTCGACCGCGAAGAGCACGTTGCGCTAGAGCACCCCCCTTGGCTGCTAACCGCCCTGCGGGATGCTTGGCCCGACCAGTGGCGCGCCATTGCCGAGGCGAATAATGAGCCGGGGCCCATGACGCTAAGGGTTAACCAGCACCACAACGACCGCGAAGCGTACCTAGCGCAACTGGTTGAACAAGGGCTAAGCGGTTATTTATGCCCCCATGCGCCTGACGGCATCACGCTTAATACCCCCTGCGATGTTTCCGTGCTGCCAGGGTTTGAGCAAGGCCATGTGAGCGTTCAAGATGAAGCGGCCCAACTCTCTGCTGCGCTGCTTGGCCCCGCTCTTGCGCCGCGCCCTGGCGCCCACGTGTTGGATGCCTGCTGCGCCCCGGGGGGTAAAACAGCCCACTTGCTAGAGCAGTTCGATATTGCCCTAACCGCCATTGATAGCGATAACCAGCGTTTAGGCCGGGTGGATGATACCCTCAACCGTCTAGGGCTAACGGCAGAGCTACAGCATGCCGATGCCACCCAGCAAGATTGGTGGAGCGGCACCTCGTTTGATGCCATCTTGCTCGACGCGCCCTGCTCCGGCACCGGGGTTATTCGCCGCCACCCAGATATTAAAACGCTGCGCCGCAAAGAGGATATTCGTCAACTCGCGAAGCTGCAGCAGCAGTTGTTGGATAATCTCTGGCCCTTGCTGCGCCCCGGTGGCACGCTGCTCTACGCGACTTGCTCTGTACTACCCGCAGAGAACGCCGACCAAATTGACGCCTTCATTGCCCGCACACCGGATGCCAAGGTCACCACGCCCAGCGACGTGGCCTGGGGCATCCCAAGCGGCGAAGGTCGTCAGCTCTTTCCAGAGCAGGGCAGTCACGATGGCTTTTTTTATGCCAGACTAGAGAAGCAACCTGCCTAAGCGGTTACTTCACCCAAGGCAGTGAATTCATGACAAGGATGGAGACACCATGAGTCATCACACCTACAAGCACATTGAGCTAACCGGCTCCTCTGAGAAAAGCATCGAGGATGCCGTACAGAACGCAGTGGCTAAAGCCTCTGAGACAGTGAAGCACATGCGCTGGCTAGAAGTCACCGACACCCGTGGCCATATCGAAGATGGTCGCGTTGCCCACTGGCAAGTCACCGTTTTACACTGGAGTAAGCGCTACCTGCTTTTTGACGGCGGCTGGTTTACACTGGCCGCCGTCTTTATTGCAGCGCACACTTACACACATTATCCAGTGGCAAGACGCGCTGGCGCTTACAACGGAACCGATGCTCAGCAATGAAAATCATCATTCTTGGCGCCGGCCAGGTCGGCGGCACCCTGGCGGAGCATCTTGCCCGCGAGGAAAATGACATTACCGTCGTCGATACCGACGGAGCGAAACTACGCGAACTGCACACCAAGCTGGATATTCGTACCGTTACCGGTGCAGGTTCTTATCCAATTGTGCTTCGCCAAGCGGGCTGTGAAGACGCCGACATGCTGATTGCGGTGACCAACACCGACGAAATCAACATGATCGCCTGCCAAGTGGCCCATACGCTGTTTCGCACCCCCACCAAAATAGCCCGCGTGCGCGCCACGGCCTACCTAACCCGCAAAGGCCTGTTTGCCCACGAAGCGATCCCCATTGATGTATTGATCAGCCCAGAGCAAGTGGTGACCGACCACGTGCGCCGCCTGATTGAGCACCCAGGTGCTCTGCAGGTGCTGGAGTTTGCGGGTGGGTTGGTGCAGCTAGTGGCGGTTAAAGCGTTTTACGGCGGCCCACTAGTAGGGCAAGACCTCGCCTTCTTGGGCAAGCACATGCCCAACGTGGATACCCGGGTAGCGGCCATCTATCGCCGCAACCGGCCGATTATTCCCCGTGGCGATACGGTCATTGAAGCCGACGATGAAGTGTTCTTTCTCGCCGCACGGCGGGATATCCGCGCGGTGATGAGCGAACTGCGCCGCGTCGAGCGTGATTTCCGCCGGGTGGTGATCGCCGGCGGCGGTAATATCGGTGAACGCCTCGCCGAGCACCTGGAGCACACCCACCAGGTGAAGATCATTGAACACAACCTGGAGCGCTGCACCACGCTCTCTGAGCGGCTTGACCGCACCGTGGTACTCCACGGCAGTGCCACCAGCAAACGGCTGCTGGAAGAGGAAAATATCGAGGATTGCGATATTTTCTGTGCCCTGACCAACGACGACGAGGTCAACATCATGTCGTCGCTGCTGGCCAAACGCCTTGGAGCGAAGAAAGTGCTCACGCTGATCAACAATGCAGCCTACGTTGATCTAGTTCAGGGCGGTGACATTGATATTGCCATCTCCCCTCAGCAGGCCACCATTGGCAGCCTGCTCACTCACGTGCGCCGGGGCGATATTGTTAACGTACACTCGCTGCGCCGGGGTGCCGCAGAAGCCATTGAAGCTATTGCCCACGGCGACAAACAGTCTTCCAAGGTCGTCGGCCGCACGATTCATGACATTGATCTACCCGAAGGCACCACCATTGGTGCCATTGTGCGTGGCAAAGAGGTCCTCATAGCCCACGACGATGTGATGGTAGAGAGCGGCGATCACATCATTCTGTTTGTGGTCGATAAGCGGCGAATCCGTGATGTGGAGCGGCTATTTCAAGTGGGATTAACGTTCTTCTAGGCAATGTTCTTACTAAACACGGGGCCACTGCTATGAGGCAACCACGGCTATGAGTTTGCGGATTATTTTACGCATTTTAGGTTTGCTGCTGATGCTATTCAGCCTCACCATGCTGCCCCCGATGCTGATATCGCTATGGTTTCGTGACGGCGTCTGGCACGCCTTTATGAGCGGGATTGCCATCTCAGTAGTGACCGGTTTAGTCCTTTATTTACCCAACCGAAATGCCCGAAAAGAGCTGCGGATTCGCGATGGTTTTATTATTGCCGCCATGTTCTGGACGGTGCTGGCGCTGTTCGGCTCGCTTCCCCTCATGCTGTTTGGTGAAGGGTCGCTAAGCATCACCGATGCAGTGTTCGAATCATTTTCAGGGCTAACCACCACCGGCGCGACGGTGATTACCGGCATCGACTTTCTGCCGGAATCCGTGCGCTACTATCGCCAACAGCTACAATGGCTGGGCGGTATGGGGATTGTGGTACTGGCTGTCGCTATCCTCCCGACGCTGGGCGTTGGGGGCATGGCACTTTACCGCACCGAAATACCGGGGCCGCTAAAGGACTCCAAGCTAACACCGCGCATTACCGAAACCGCCAAAGCCCTCTGGTATATTTACGCCACTCTTACGATTGCCTGCATGGTGGCCTACATGCTGGCGGGTATGGACTGGTTTGATGCCCTGGGCCATAGCTTTTCTACCGTCGCCATTGGCGGTTTTTCTACCCACGACGCCAGCATTGGTTACTTTGATAGCGCCACGATTGAGCTCATTTGTATTGCCTTCATGATCATTTCAGCGGTGAGCTACAGCCTGCACTTTATCGCGTGGCGTGAAAAAAGCCTGCTGCACTATTTTCAAGACCCGGAAGCCCGCTTTTTAATGCTGTTTTTGGCGGGTTTAACCATTATCACCGTCATTACACTCTGGCTGAGCAATACCTACGATGTCATGCGAGGATTGCGCCACGGCGTTTTCCAAGTGGTCTCGGTTGCCACTACGGCTGGCTTTGGCGTCGCTGACTTTTCCGCCTGGCCCGGCGCACTGCCCTTTTTGCTGTTCATGGCCGCTTTTGTGGGCGGCTGCTCAGGCTCCACCGCAGGCGGTATGAAAGTCATCCGTATTATTCTGATTTTGAAACAGGGCATGCGTGAGGTAATGCGCTTAATTCACCCCAATGCGGTGATTGCCGTTAAAGTGGGTAAAGTTAGCGTGCCTGACGGCATCGCCCAAGCGGTATGGGGGTTCTTCTCCGCTTACCTCATGCTGTTTTTCTTAATGATTGTTGGTGTCATGGCGACGGGCGTTGACCAGGTGACCGCTTGGTCAACCGTTGGCTCAGCGCTTAATAACCTTGGCCCTGCCCTCGGCGAGGCCAGCAGCCACTACGGCGATATGCCGAGTCTCGCCAAATGGATTCTAGTCATCGCCATGCTGTTGGGGCGCTTGGAGATTTTCACCATACTAGTGCTGTTTACGCCCGCATTTTGGCGCCGTTAACCCACCACCGCTTTTATCTGTGCGCTTTCATATTTTATACATTGAGTAATAGTCATGACCCAAGACGACAGTTCACCACTGGCCACGGCGCCTATCACCCTACCCGCCACCAGCGGGCCTTTAAAAACCGTGACCGTGGGTAACACCCACTACACCCTGCTGGGTACCGCACACGTCTCTGCCGAAAGCGCTGATGATGTTCGCAATCTTATCAACGGCGGCACCTTTGACGCCGTTGCGATTGAGCTATGTGACGCACGCCACCACAGCATGAACAACCCTGACGCCATGGGCGAGCAGGACCTGTTCCAGGTATTCAAGCAAGGTAAAGCGGGCATGGTGGCAGCAAGCCTGGCCCTTGGCGCCTTTCAGCAGCGTATTGCCGAGCAGTCGGGCATCCAGCCCGGCGCCGAAATGCGAGCGGCGGTGGAAGCCTGCCAGCGCCGTGAGCTACCGCTGCTGTTAGTTGACCGGGATGTGGGTATTACCCTGAAACGTATTTACCGCAATGTGCCCTGGTGGCAGCGTTTCTCGCTTTTCTCTGGGCTGATTGGCAGCGTCATGTCCCGCCAGGACGTTTCCAAAGAGGATATCGAGAAGCTCAAAGAGGGCGATATGCTGGAGGCGACCTTCAACGAATTCGCCGCCGAATCGGAAGCGCTGTACACGCCGCTGATTCGCGAACGCGACCGCTACATGGCGCTACGCTTGGCCGAAGAGGCACCGCCCGGGCGCTATAAAAACGTGCTGGTGGTGCTGGGTGCCGGGCACTTGAAAGGCACGGTGGAACATCTTGAAGCGCCGCTGCCGGAAAGCCCCACCCCCGAGCGGGAAGCGCTTGAAGCGACACCGCCGCCCTCCAAACTCTGGAAAGCCGCCCCCTGGCTGATTACTGCGCTGGTGCTTACCGGGTTTGTGATTGGTTTTTCGCGCAATACCGAGCTTGGCTGGCAGCTGGTGATTGAGTGGTTTTTAATCAACGGCATTCTGTCGGGTGGCGCGACGATTATCGCCTTAGCACACCCGGTGACGGTGATTACGACGTTCTTTGCCGCGCCACTCACCTCGCTTAACCCCACTATTGGCGCGGGGTTTGTGGCCGCAGGGGTAGAGCTATTTATGCGCAAACCCAAGGTGCGCGACTTCTCTACCCTGCGCCACGATGTGACCGAGCTTAAGGGCTGGTGGAAAAACCGCGTCTCGCGCACCTTACTGGTCTTTCTACTGGCGACTATTGGCTCGGCGATAGGCACCTGGGTAGCCGGGTTTAGAATTGCCGGCGCCCTGTTTGGTAGCGGTGCAGCCTAAACATTGCACGCTTAATGCCCTAAACGCTGCCATCTACTTTGCGGGCTAACAGCCGCTGCATGGCAGCGGTTGGTTCTGCAATTTTGCGGTAGTAGCGGCTCTCGGCGTAGCTGTCGTTGAACACATCAAAGTAATCATCCAAGACACTAGCCGCGTCTTCATCGCCGCTCTGGCGCAATAGCTCAATGGCCACTTCCGCCGTGCAGAGGTGCGCTTTCGAGGCTGGCTTACGCAGCCGATAGCGTGTTTCACGCTCGGTGCGCAGCGGCAAAACGGGCAGCGTATCCAAGTAGGGGCTCTTGCGGAACATGCGCCGCGCTTGGCGCCAGGTGCCATCTAAAATCACAAACACCGGAATGCGTGCCTGCTGCTTCGCCGCGTGCACAGCGTTAATACCCACCACGCGCTCGGCGTAATCCGGCTGATCATCAGGAAAAATCACAAAGGGCGCGTAGCGCGGGTCTTCAAGCAGGGCCGCCAGCGTTTCATCTGGCGCAGTGCGATACCAGGTAAACACGCGGGTATTGGTCAGCACATCGCCAATTAACCGGCCGGTATTGGTCGGTTTAAAGTGCTCAATAGAGTGAGTTAGCAACCACACCTGGGCATCGCTCTCTGCCTTTACTTGATAAGGGCACAGGCAGTTAAGCTCAGGCAGATTACAGCCTTTACAGCGCGTCACAAAACTACCCCGCGCTTTAAATTCACGCCGAGGCGGCCGCGGGTGTCCCGTTACCGGATCACATTCAATGTGCTCAGGCGGAATAGTAATAGAGGTAGCGTCAGACATCTGCGCTCCAACGATTTAAAGAAGGCAATAAAAGGGCGCAGAGTATATAGCAGCCCGCCCACCATGACGAACACCGCGCTCTTTCGGCCACTTCAGTAAACCTACATAGTTTTTAAAGTTGACACTAAAAGCAACTCACCGATAAAGTCTTGTCAACTTTCAAAAGAAAAAAGGTTTACCCGTGACCGCTACCGCTTTCAATGCCGACACCGCCGCTCCCCGTCACGACTGGACACTGGAAGAGATTAATGCGCTGTTTGCGTTACCTTTCAATGACCTACTGTTTAAGGCCCAGCAGGTGCATCGGGCACATTTTGATGCCAACGCGGTTCAGGTCTCTACCCTTTTATCCATCAAAACTGGTGCCTGTCCAGAGGATTGCAAATACTGCCCTCAGTCCGGCCACTACAACACTCAGCTAGAAAAAGAGAAGTTGCTGGAGATCGAAAAGGTCGTGGCCCAAGCCCAAGCCGCTAAAGAGGCTGGGGCCAGCCGCTTCTGCATGGGGGCAGCGTGGCGCAGCCCGCGCGACAAGGACCTTGTATTAGTGGAAGAGATGGTTCGCCAGGTAAAAGCTCTGGGGCTTGAAACCTGCATGACGCTGGGCATGGTCGATGGTGATCAAGCCAACCGTCTTGCCGCCGCTGGGCTTGATTACTACAACCACAACCTGGATACCTCGCCGGATTTCTACGGCGAAATTATCACCACCCGTACTTACAGCGACCGCCTGGACACGCTCGCGACCGTGCGTGAAGCGGGTATGAAGGTGTGCTCCGGCGGCATTCTCGGTATGGGAGAAGATGCCCAAGACCGTAGTGCGCTGCTTCAGCAGCTCGCCAAGCTCACCCCGCACCCTGAATCCGTGCCCATTAACATGCTGGTAAAAGTCCCCGGCACGCCGCTTGAAAACGTCGAAGACCTCGACCCGATTGAGTTTATCCGCGCCATCGCCGTTGCCCGTATTATGATGCCGCAAAGCCACGTGCGGCTCTCTGCTGGCCGAGAGCAGATGAGTGAATCGACCCAGGCATTGGCCTTTTTGGCCGGGGCTAACTCCATTTTCTACGGCGACAAGCTACTTACCACCGGCAACCCTCAGGCGGATCGCGACCGTGCGCTGTTTACCAAGCTCGGCCTGCATCCTGAAAAGCGTGAGACCTGCGAAAGCGAAGACGCCCAAGCCGCTCGGCTCGCCCAACAGGCTCAGCAGCAGGAACACGCCGAACGCGTTGCCGAGTTAGCGGTAGATGCCAGTGTCTGAAGCATGGCAAGAACGGTTAGCGAGCGCTCGCGAACAGCGTTTCAATGAGCAGCGCTGGCGGCACCGGTTAGTGAACACCCACAGCGGGCTCGATTTTGCGGGAAACGACTACCTGGGGCTGGCCCAGGACCCTCGGGTACAGGCCGCCCAAGCGGAAGGTGCTCGCTGCTTTGGCGCAGGCGCAGGCGCATCCCACCTGGTTAGCGGCCACCTGGCGATACACGATGCCCTGGAAGACGCCCTGGCGCGCTGGACAGGCCGCGAGCGAGCGCTGCTGTTCTCGACCGGCTATATGGCGAATCTTGGCGTGCTGCAGGCGCTGGCTGAACCACACACCGCTATTTTCCAAGACCGCCTTAACCATGCCTCCTTGTTAGACGGTGCAGCGCTTAGCGGTGCTCGCTCGCGTCGCTTTCACCACCGCGATAGCGCTGATCTTGAGCGTCTTCTTTCGCGCAGCGCGGCCACTCATAAACTGGTGGTCAGCGACGGCGTATTTAGCATGGATGGCGACGTTGCCGATATTGCCGCCCTTGCCCATATCAGCCAGCAACACAACGCATGGCTAATGATTGATGACGCTCACGGCCTGGGCGTATTGGGCGATAACGGTAGCGGCTGCGTGGCAGGTTTCGACAGCCAGCGTGTGCCCATTTTGGTGGGCACGCTGGGCAAAGCACTCGGCACTGCCGGCGCTTTTGTGGCCGGCGACGCCGCACTCATCGAGCATATTACCCAGTTTGCGCGCAGCTATATTTATACCACCGCGCAGCCCCCCAGCATTGCAGCATCAACCCTGGAAGCGCTAACGATTGTGCAGCGCGAACCAGAACACCGCCAGCGCCTCCACCATAATATCCACTACTTCCGCCAACAGGCCCAAGCGCTTGGCTTACCGCTCACCGAATCACTTACCCCGATTCAACCGCTGTTGTTGAGCAACGAACCGCGCACCCTAGCGTGGGCCAGCCAACTCGCCGAGCACGGTATTCAAGTGGGCGCGATTCGGCCTCCCACGGTGCCCAAGGGCGCAGCGCGGCTACGCATTACGTTAAGCGCCCGCCACACATGCCACGATATTGATCGCCTACTGGAAGGGCTTTGCGCCTGCCTGCGGGAGGAAGCGGCATGCCCCGCTTAGCACCTCAACGTCTGGTGCTGCTTTCTGGCTGGGGAGTCGATAAGCGTATTTGGCAGCCCCTTACCGACTATTGGCCCGATGGGAGCGAGGTTAGCTGCGTCGACTGGCCGGGGTACGGTGACGTGGCCGCGCTGCCAGAACCTGCCACCCTTACCTCACTTGCCCATGCCATGGCCGACCAGCTGCCCAGTGATGCCGTGTGGGTGGGCTGGTCGCTAGGTGGGCTACTGGCGACCGCCTTGCTTGACCACCTGCCCGCCCCGCGGGGCCTTATCCTGATTGGCGCAGGGGAGCGGTTTTGTAGCGATGACGGCGTAAGTACCGCTGAGCTTGCCACTTTTCAGCGCGCGTTTGCCCGCGACCCTAACGCCACCTGGCAACACTTTTTACGCTGGCAAAGCCAGGGTGAGCCTAACGCTCGCCACGCCTATCAGCAGCTACGCACCCTGCTGGGGGACACCCCAAGTGCCACGCCAAGCACGCTGTCCCAAGGGCTTCACTGGCTGGCCACCCTGGACAACACCCAGCGTTTGCAAGATGCGCCCTGTCCGGTCGGTCGGTTAGTCGGTGAGCACGACCCGTTAGTGGCTTCTGGCCAGCGTGCGCAGGCTGCCCGCCTCGCCCACGCGGGGCACTGCCCAATGCTTTCACAGCCCGCCGAGTTGGCCGGCGTCATCACTGAACACGCCGCTACGCTTACCCAGCAGGCCGTTAAGGAGTCGCCATGAGCAGCACGCTAGCTACGCCGCCGCCCCACCTGCCGAACTGGCAGGCAAGTGTCGCTCGGGCTTTCTCTCGGGCAGCCCCGCAATACGACGCGCTCGCCAGCGCCCAGCGTGAAATAGGCAAAGCACTGTGGCTGGCGCTGCCCACCCACGCCAAACGCGTGCTCGACCTCGGCTGCGGCACCGGCTATTGGACCCAGCGTCTGGCCGCGCGCTACCCCCACGCCCACCTTACGGGGCTGGATATTGCCCCGGGTATGCTCGCCCATGCCCAGGCACTTTACGGTGATGTGATTACCTGGCAACAGGGCGACGCCGCCGCGCTGCCGTTTGAGAACAACCGTTTTGATCTAATCGTTTCCAACCTGGCAATTCAGTGGTGCAGCGATGTCAGCGCCGTGATGCAGGAGCTGGCTCGAGTACTCACCCCCGGTGGTGAGGCACACATCACCACGCTGCTACCCGGCACGTTGAAAGAAGTCGCCACCGCCTGGCAGCGGCCAGAAGCACTGCTGCAGATGCCCGATGCCCCTGCGATTGAAGACGCTGTTGCCCTTAGCGGCTTAACGTTGGCTCGCAGCACCACCGAGCAGCGGCAGTTTTATTACCCCGACCTAAGCGCCGTCATGGCGTCGATTAAAGGGGTAGGCGCCCAGGTAACACGGCCCAATGCGCAGCTTACCCGTCGTGAACTGGCCGCTGCCCAAGCACGTTTTGAAACCTTACGTGAACCTCAAGGGCTGCCGGTTAGCTACCACTGTTTCACCCTGCACCTGGAAAAAACACCATGACCACCTATTTCGTCACCGGTACGGATACCGATGCAGGTAAAACCCTGGCGACCAGCGCCCTGCTATGCGCCGCTAAAGAGCAGCGGCTTAGTACGCTAGGGCTTAAGCCGATAGCCTCGGGCAGCCGTACTACGCCAGAGGGGCTGCGCAATAGCGATGCCCTAGCGCTTCAGGCGCAAAGCACGCCACCCGTTCGCTACGAAACCGTTAACCCCTGGGCGTTCGCCCCCGCCATTGCTCCACACTTGGCCGCCCAGGAAGCAGGCGCTGTGCTGAGCGTTGCAACGGTAACGGAGGTACTGCATCAAACACTTCACCACACACAGCGCGATCTAACGTTGATAGAGGGTGCGGGCGGTTGGCGGGTACCGCTTAACGCGCATGAAGACTTCTCTGATATTCCCAACGCGCTGCAACTGCCGGTGATACTCGTGGTGGGTCTTAAACTAGGCTGCCTTAACCATGCACAGCTCACCGCGGAGGTAATCGCTGCCGATGGCCTAACGCTTGCGGGCTGGGTCGGCAGCGTGGTGGACCCTGAATTTACCGCTAACCAGTCGCGTTTTGACGCTAACCTAGCGCTCCTCAATGCCAAACTGCCAGCGCCGTGCCTGGGCATTATTCCCCATTTAGCTAGCCCTGAAGCGACGCAGGCCTATCCTTATTTGTCGTTAACACCGCTGTTGAACACCCCCACGCTGCACCAGGAAGCCACCCAATGAACTCCCCTGTTTGGCACCCTTACGCTCATCTAAAAACCCAAACGCCTGCCCCCAAGGTTATCGGTGGTAGCGGCAGCCATTTTACGCTGGAAAGCGGCGAGCACCTGCTGGATGCCACCTGCTCCTGGTGGTGCATGATTCATGGCTACGCCCACCCGCGTTTAGTGGCCGCGATTCGCGAGCAGGCGGGCGAGCTTTGCCATGTCATGCTGGGTGGTCTCACCCACGACCCCGCCGACCTGCTCGCGCAAGCACTGGTGCGTATTACCCCGCCGGGGCTGAATCACGTGTTCTACTCCGACAGCGGCTCGGTGGGCATGGAAGTGGCGATGAAGATGGCTTTGCAGTACCAAGTGCTTATCGGCCATCCCGAAAAACGCAAGATGCTTTCATTAATGAAGGCCTACCATGGCGACACCACCGGCTGCATGGCGGTGTGCGACCCAGAAGAAGGCATGCACAGCCTGTTCGCAAGCCTGCTGCCCCAACACCACTTTGCCCCGGCACCTACCGCCCCCTTCCATGCCAGCATGGAACAGGTCGAACACGACCTTAGCGCCTTGCGCTGCGTGCTTGAACGGCATCACCATGAGATTGCCGCGCTGTTAATGGAGCCTTTGCTGCAGGCGGCGGGCGGGCTAAACATGACCTCGCCCCACTACCTACGCGGCGCACGGGCGCTATGCGATGAGTTTGGCGTGCTGCTGATTTTTGATGAAGTTGCTACCGGTTTTGGCCGCACCGGCAAACTGTTTGCGGCCAATCACGCCGATGTAACGCCGGATATTATGGTGCTTTCCAAAGGGCTGACCGGCGGCTACTTGGGCCATGCGGCTACGCTTGCCACGGATCGCGTCCACGACGCGTTTATCGGCGACAGCCCCCATCACGCCTTTATGCACGGCCCTACCTTTATGGGCAACCCGCTGGCTTGCCGAGTCGCGCTGGAAAGCCTGCGGGTGTTTGAAGAAGAGAACTACCTAGCGAAAATTGCCGCCCTTAGCCAAACGCTACATCGTGAGCTGCGGCAAGACACAGCGCTTAATGCCCACCCAGCGGTAGCCGATGTGCGCGTATTAGGGGCCACGGCGGTGATTGAAGCGCACAGCGCGGACGCACTGAAAGGGGTAGCCAACTTCGCCCGAGCGCGCGGCGTATGGCTGCGCCCCATTGGCCGCTGGCTTTACACCATGCCCGCCTATATCGCTTCCAACGCCGAGATCACCCAGATTACCGGGGTGATGAAGGCATGGTTTTTAGAGCATCAGTCACCCTAAGGCAGTATCAAACTCCCCTGCTTACGCCATTGATTCACCAGGGCGGGCACGCCTTCGCCTGCGGTGGTATTGATCGCCAGTACACCCGGAGGCGTGAGTGAATCCGCGTTGGGGTCCACTAGGGCGCAGGGGGTATCGTAGTCGATATAGCTCAGCAGCGAAGCGGCAGGCATCACCGCCAAGGAGGTACCGACCACCAGAAAAAAGTCGGCTTCGCTGACCAGCTCGCAGGCGTCTTCAAACAGCGGCACCGGCTCGCCAAACCACACCACATCGGGGCGCAGCTGGCTGCCCATATCGCATACATCACCCAGCGCAATACCGCCCTTGGGTAGCCGATAGCGAAGCCGCATATCGACAGAAGAGCGCGCTTGCAGAATCTCACCGTGCAGATGCAGCACATCCCGCGACCCCGCTCGCTCGTGCAGGTCGTCAATATTTTGGGTAACAACGCTTACTTTAAAGCCCTCTTTTTCAAGCGCCGCCAGTGCTTTGTGGGCCGCATTCGGCTTTGCCTTTCGAATCTGCTCTCGGCGCTGGTTGTAAAACTCCAAGACGCGTTCAGGGTCGCGGCGCCACCCTTGCGGTGTGGCCACTTCCTCTAAGGGATACTCTTCCCATAGCCCATCGCTTGCGCGAAACGACCTAATGCCACTCTCGACACTAATACCTGAGCCGGTGAAAACTACTAAGTGGGGAGGTGCTGTCATAGTGTCTCTCGGTTACATTGCGCCTTACGGCTTCTTAATATACCAGCTGCCCTATCGTTCCCGCGAAACGCTGTTTATTGCGATAGGGGTAAACGTCGATCACTCGCCCATCGATAATCGCCTGCTGCAGTTCCAACCAATAATCCGGGTCGAACAGCTCAGGATGCTGCTGCATAAAGACAGCGCGTAGCTCGGCATTGGCAAACATGAAGGGGCCAAACTCCTCAGGGAAGATGTCGTTGGGCCCAATGGAGAAGCTCTCGGCCCCGCCCCCTTGAAAGTCATTGCCGTAGGATTTAGGAATGTGCCGAAAACGACACTCGGTGAGGTAACTGACCTCATCGTAATCGTAAAAAATCACCCGTCCGTGGCGCGTCACCCCAAAGTTTTTCAGCAACATATCGCCAGGAAAAATATTCGCCGCCGCCATCTGTTTGATGGCGTTGCCGTAATCCTTAAGCACCATCACCTGCTCATCGGCGCTGCACTGCTCCAGGTAGATATTGAGCGGCGTCATCATCCGCTCGGTGTAGCAGTGCTTGATGATCACCTTGTCATCTTTAAGCGATACCGTAGAGGGCGCGACCTCTAATAGATGCTCGAGGCAATCCGGCGCGAAGTGGTCTTTGCGGACAATAAAGTTTGAGAATTCCTGGGTATCCGCCATTCGCCCCACCCGGTCGTGGCGCTTTACCAGCCGGTACTTCTCCCGCACCACCGCGTGGGTGACCTCCTTCGCGGGATCGAATTTATCTTTAATGATCTTAAAAACGGTGCGAAAGCTGGGCAGTACAAACACCGCCATCACCATGCCACGCAYWCCGGGCGCGATAATAAACTGATCTTCGCGCTTAGCAACCTGCAGATTAAGCGCCCGGWRAAACGCCGTTTTGCCGTACTTAAAAAAGCCAATCGCCGCATACAGCTCACTTTCAGGCTTATGGGGCATCAGCTGCTTTAGATAGCTGACAAATTCGCTCGGCACCGGTACTTCCACCTGAAAATAGGCGCGGGTAAACGAGAAGATAATCGAGACTTCATCCGTTTCTGTGAGCACCGTGTCCAAATGCAGGCACGGATCGCCGCCCTGCTGCTCACCAAAGCCTTCGCCGTGAAGCACTGGCAGTACCAGCGGCACCTGCTCGCCGCCGCCTAAAATACGGCCCACCAAGTACGCCCCTTTGTTGCGATAAAAGACGTTTTTAAGCAGCTCAATCTGGGCATCTTCTGCCTGCAAAATAGCCGCTGGGAGCTGGCTTTTCAGCAGATCGGCCCCGAGGGCAATATCGCCCTCCAAGTCAGCAAATGGGTTGTCAAACGGCGCCTCATCCAGCGCCCAGGCCAGTGCCGCCTGCCAATCCCCATTTACCGTTTGCCTTCGGCACAGCTCAATGCCGGAGTGGTGGGCAGCGTCTTCACGAGAGCTGTAAACAAACATCCACTCGTTACGGATGTGGCGATAGTGAAACACTGAGCAAAACAGTGAGTTGAAAAACGTCTCCGCCAGCTCGTAATCCAGCCGCTGAGCGATCATTTCGGCATAGTGACCGCGGGCTTCCCCCCAAGTTTCACAGTGCGCCAGCACATCATGTTCAAAAGTGCGCTGCAAACGCTCTAGGGTATCGCCTACGCGCTCTTCATAGAGGTTGATACGGGCAGCGGACGCTTGCTGCGCTTCGCGCCACGCGGCATCGCGGAAACGACGACTGGCATCCGCCGTGATCTGTTTAAAGCGCCCACGATAGGCATCAAACCCATGCAGAATCGTGGCGGCTAAGCGGTAGGCCGGAGAGAGCTTCATGTCAGGGTTGCTCGTTTAAAAAGAGAGTGCACAAAGACTCTCTTAATGCCTGACTACATACGAGACGACCTTAGTGGAGGAGCGCGCGTTAAGCGCTCTCCTGCGGGGCGGTATCCAGCAGCGCCATCAGCGGTGCAACGTGGTCGGGGTCGGCAAGCAGCTGTGAGAGTTGGGTAATGTCTTCTGACAATGGGCGGTCTTGTTCAAGCGGGCGAACCGTTTCTCGCACCCAGTGGCAGAGCGTTTGGGAGGCATGGCTAAGCGCGTGGGGGTTCTTCAACTCAGCGCCCTGTACCAGCACCAACGCTTCAATCGCTAAGATTTGGTAAAGCTGCTCTAAACTCGTGCTTGCGCGGCGTGCGGCAATAGTTCCCAGCGGCACGATATCCTGATTGTCCGCATTCGTCGGAATAGACTGAATAGAGGCGGGCATGGCGTGGCTACGTAATTCAGCCACTAGCGCCGTTGCGCTCACCTGAGCCCCCATAAAACCACTGTGCAAGCCTGTCTCAAGCGGCTGCATAAACGCTGGCAAGCCTTTATTTTTGAGCGGGTCGGTAATACGGGCAATGCGGCGCTCGCTGTAGAGCGCCATCTGAATGAGCGCATTGTTGAGGTGATCGCTGGCAAAGGCTAAGTGCTGCCCAAAAAAATTCCCACCGTGCAAAACCAAGCCGTCATCGGCAAACAGTAGCGGGTTATCAGTGACCGCTTCCAGTTCAACACGCACCGTTTGCGCATGTTGCTCAACAACGTCCCACACGGCACCTAGCGCCTGGGGAGCACAGCGCAGCGTATACGCATCTTGGGGTAGCGGCCGGTGCTGGGTAATATCGCTGGGCATCTCTGGAAGCTGCTCCGATACGGGCCTCCAAGGTATTAGTGCATCGCTAGTTGCGGATAGCGACCAAAGCCACTGGTGAAGCTGCCGCTGGCCTAGGTGTGGACGAAGCTTGCCTATCAGCGGATGAAACGCCTCGCGGTGCCCACCCAGTAGTTCCGAGTAAAGCAGTACCAGTAAGGCACTGAGTTTTACCGCCCGTTGCGCAGCAGTGGCATTCAACGCCGCGATACCGGCCGTGGTCGAAGTGCCATTGACGAGCGCAATCGCATCTTTGCCTTGCAGGACAAGCGGCTCCCACCCCAGCTGCCGGTGAGCCTCGGCGCTGTCGATCCAACGGCCGCCACGCAGGCTCACTCTGCCTTCACCGCTCAATGCGCGGGCCAGGTGCGCCAGCGGCGTTAAATCACCACTCGCCCCTACCGTGCCTCGCGAGGGCACTTCAGGCACCACGTCCGCCTCAAGCCATGCAAGCAGCCGCTCGATTAATAAAGGGTTCGCGCCGGAGTGTCCTCTAACTAGACTCGCGACGCGGGCCACCATCATGGCGCGAACATGGATGTGTGCCAGCGGCTCCCCTACACCGCTGCATAGGTGATAGACCAAATTCTGCTGCAGGAGCG
Organism: Halomonas sp. GFAJ-1; assembly: GCF_000236625.2. Classification (NCBI taxonomy): domain Bacteria; kingdom Pseudomonadati; phylum Pseudomonadota; class Gammaproteobacteria; order Oceanospirillales; family Halomonadaceae; genus Halomonas; species Halomonas sp. GFAJ-1. Next base: position 31,198 of record NZ_AHBC01000049.1, on the reverse strand, counting down.
CTGACTGCTTAGGGTCTACGTCCGTGGTGGCCAGCGGCCCGTACCCTGTTGTCACTCCGTAGATACGGCGTCGCTGGTTAATAGCGTCGCACAGAAAAGCATGTGCTTGTACGGTCGCTCGTTTTTCTTCTTGCGACAGCACAAGCATCTGACGCCCAAGGGCGATGTTTTCAATCTCTTCCAACGTCCGAGAGCCATCGTTCATATCAGTACTTCCTGTACAAAAATTACCAATCAGTGAGTTTGCCCATCGCATTGGTTGGTAGCGATGCTCCGTAAGTGATACTTACCGGGCGCTCTGCGGCTGGCCAGTGGGCCGTGGCTTGGGCAATCGTACTGGCGGTTGAATGTTCGTCTTGCGCAGGAACCACGAACGCCTTTAAGCGTGGCGATGCGGCAGACCCGGTGACGCGCACACTACAGTCGGCAACCCCGGTTAACGCGCATAAATTCCGCGCAACATGCTGGGGGCTGACGTTAACACCACCAATGATGACCACATCGTCAAGGCGCCCTTTCACCGTAAAATGGGTGTCGTCGACCCACTGCGTAGCGTCCAGAAGCGGAACCGGGTGGTCACTATTAACGCGCTGAAGGTGCTGTGTATTGTGGCGTTGCCAGTGGGTTAGCAGCTGGTAGGGCTCAGAGGCACGCCAACGGGTTGCCACACCGCCGGTTTCTGTACTGCCATAAATATCGAGCAAACCGGCTAAGCCTTGCTCAACCAGCGTGTTAGACGTAGCCGCCGAAAGGGGAGCCGATGAAGAGACGCCCGTCACGTTTTCAGGCCACTCCTTGCGAGTGCTTGCCAGGTAGTCCCAGCAAGGCGGCACAGTCACCAGCATGTCGCCAGGCGCCAAAGCGGGCATAGCGGCTCCTGCTACACTAACGCGCGGTATATTCAACTGTGCTGGCAGGGCAACGCCCCACATAAAGCCGTAAAGGTGGTGTACCGGTAACCATCCTATGACACGGTTAATTGGCATCACAGGCGCTAAGCGGCGTACTAACGCCTTCACTTCCGCTGCTATATCTTCCCAACGGTGTAAATGTGCGCTGGGAGCGCCTGTACTCCCTGACGTGCGAAACGTAAGGCCTGACGTATCATCGAGCGCCTGCGCCACAATGGCTGCCCAGTCATCAATGTGCTGAGTCATGAGAAGACGGTCTTCTACCCCTGTTTCATATAAACGAAAGTATTCATTTACACAGGCGGCGAGATGCAGTCTTTCGAGGGAGTCGATGGAGGGCGAACTTTGCCAGTCTGGCGCGGGAGTTCCGCGGTAGGCAGCGAGTTCAGCGCTTAGCAGAGATTGCAGAACCGCCTTGCAATCGGCTTCGCTTAGCCACTGAGGCATCTGATGATCCTTAATAACGCCAGAAATAACGTACGGTTTAAACACAAAACCGCCCACTCACAGTATCTATTGAGCGGGCGGCCCTTGGGTAATCTGGGTTATAAGCGTTTAACGAAAATCCAGAAAGTATCTCCAGAAAGCGCCTTTTTCATATGCACTTTTACTTTTGTGGGCGTCATCTGATAATCGAACACGTACTCAAACATGGTGTTTAAATCACCATTTTTAACGCCTTCCTTGAAACGGCCCTGAAATTCTTTGCTTTGTGTGCAGGGAGCAACATCAGTAAAGAAATTTTTGCCAATGACGCTTTTAGGGTCACGACCGGTAATACCGCCTTCCGCTGCGTTGTATTGAATGATTTTGCCATTGGCATCTAGTTGGATGGCGCCAAAAGCTAGCGTATCAAGCTTTTTGTCGTCCATGTTGGCTAGGGCATTTTCAATATCATCGCCGCCAAAACGTACCGTTTCCATCGCCATTACCACATCTCCTGTTTGAATACCTTGCAAACATATTTAATAAATCAATATCTATACAAAAGATATACATTAATTGTAATTACCACTTGAATCTAGCAGTGCCAGCGACCTAGCGCAATCAACTCGTACTATTTTATTAAAAATACTGGCGTTCCTGCTTATTTCAGCTTAGTTCCGTTAGCCTAAATACGTAGAGCGCAAACGAACCAGCGGTGCGGTCAGCAATCAAAAAGCCCAGCTGATGGATCGTGTGAGGGTCGAGTGGCGGCGCACTGGTCAGTAGCGTGCCGCGGCGCACGGCTTCAAAGCTATGCCAAGGAAAATCCCACGTTTCCCACTCATCTTTGGTAGGCGTGAACGTTACCCGATAGGCACTGGCGTCTTCTAATGCAGTACTTTTTAAACGCAGCTGATAGGTGCGACCATCGCCGCGCACCCTAAGCCTTATGCCCTCGCCCTGGGTAAGCAATGGTTCAATGTGATCAGGCTCGCGGCGTACCGAAGCAAAGCCACCGCCGTTTTCCAATGAGACCTCGCCATAAAAGCAGCCTGAGCCTGCTTCAATACGAAACCCACTGTGGGACTCACCGCCCATTACGCCATCGTCCACGGCATACCAGCGCTGCTGCTCGCTTGGGTCGGTAAAAGTTAACGTCATGGTGGCTCCTCAAAAGTGGGATATCTAGCGTTTCACTACGGCTTAATGAATGCAACATTGACTTCAATCAGCGACGAGGAAGTTATCCTTAAAACCTGTGGTAACGGCGTCGCCTTCCAGCACGTTATCTTCGCTGCGATCTTTCAACTTTACGCCGGAAAGCCTTAGCTGCCGGGCCTCCTTTAATAGCAATAGCATCCGCCGTGCAGCCTCCTCAGGGTTCAACCCTGCCGGACGGACATTTGAAATACAGTTTCGCCGGTCATCTTTCAGACCCACTTCAGGCGCCCAGGTCATATACAACCCGAGGCTATCGGGGGAGCTTAATCCTGGGCGTTCGCCAATCATCACCAGCACCGCATCGGCGTTAAGCAGCGCACCCACTTCATCGCCAATGGCGACACGGCCCTGCTCGACAAAGGTTAAGGGTGCGAGCTGCCACGCTTGCTGATCACTTTCAAAGGCGCGATACAGCGCAGTAAGCAACGGCGCGCTGTTCTGCTGCACCGCCAGTGCGGAAAGCCCATCGACAATCACCACCGCCAAATCGAAGCGCTGACCTGACTCGGCGGCTTGCTGCAGCTGCTCCCGCGACGGCTCGCTTAAGCGTCGGCCATAGTCGGGCCGCTGTAGATAAGTAGCGCGATCCTTTGCAAGCGTGTGTAAGCGAATAGGCGACGCAGTGAGGTTAAGCGTGTCGGTTAGCGCTGCCTCTAAGGCTTCACCATCAAGTGCACAGTGAACGGCATCCTGGGCTTGAGCGTGGGCCAGCTGAAACGCTAATAGCTTGCTGGTGGGTAGACTAACCCCAGCGCGTCCAAGGCCAATCCGCGCATCGGTAAAGGCGCTCAATCGCTCCCAAGGATTTTCCACCACGATGGGGGATAAGGGTTTATGCACCATGGCTCGGCTCCTTAGGCAGGTGACGCAGGCTGTTCGCAAAGGCGGTGGGGAGTTGGTCATTCAGCCGATACGTACTGACATCCTGGAAAATCTGCATGTCCACCAACCAGCGCTCAAATTCGGGCGCTGCTTTCAGCCCCAGTACGCGCCGCGCATAAAGCGCGTCATGAAAAGAAGTGGTTTGGTAGTTGAGCATAATGTCGTCAGAGCCGGGGATGCCCATAATGAAGTTACAGCCCGCTACGCCGAGTAGCGTCAGAAGGTTATCCATATCGTTTTGATCGGCCTCAGCGTGGTTGGTGTAGCAAACGTCGCAACCCATAGGCACCCCTAACAGCTTGCCGCAGAAGTGATCCTCAAGCCCCGCCCGAGTGATCTCTTTACCGTCGAATAAATACTCAGGGCCAATAAAGCCCACCACGGTATTCACCAGCAGCGGATTGAACTTGCGCGCCACGGCGTAGGCACGGGCTTCACAGGTTTGCTGATCAAGGCCGTGGTGGGCATCGGCAGACAGCGAGCTGCCCTGGCCGGTTTCGAAATACATCACATTGCGCCCAACCGTGCCGCGATTGAGCGACTGCGCCGCTGCCTCAGCTTCAGCTAGGGTGTTTAAATCGAACCCGAAACTGCGGTTGGTGGCTTCGGTACCGCCAATGGATTGGAAGACCAGATCGACTGGTGCGCCCTGCTCAATCGCTTCTAACGTGTTCGTCACATGGGTAAGCACACAGGATTGGGTGGGGATTTGATACTTCTGAATGACGTCACCCATCAGACGCATTAGCTTGATGCTCTGGGCAACGTTATCAGTAGCAGGATTGATACCAATGACCGCGTCGCCACTGCCATACAGCAAGCCATCCAGAATACTGGCGGCAATCCCGGTGACATCATCGGTAGGATGATTGGGCTGAAGCCGTGTAGAGAGCCGCCCCGGCAGCCCAATCGTATTGCGGAACGCAGTCGTTACTTGGCACTTTTTGGCCACCAAAATCAGATCCTGATTGCGCATCAGCTTGCTCACCGCGGCAGCCATTTCGGGTGTAATGCCGGGACGAACAGCAGTGAGCACCTCGCACGTGGCGTGGTCAGACAGCAACCAGTTGCGGAAATCTCCCACGGTTAGATGCTTTAGCGGCGCAAAAGCGTCGATATCGTGGTCATCGATAATCAACCGGGTAATTTCATCCTGCTCATAAGGTATCAGAACATCATTTAAGAACGTCGTGAGCGGCAGCTCGGCAAGCACCATTTGCGCCACCACCCGCTCCTCCGAGGATTCAGCCATCACCCCCGCCAAACGGTCACCGGAACGGGGCGGCGTGGCCTTAGCCATTAATTCCGCTAAATTGGAAAAACGGTAGCTACGCTCTCCCAACGTGGTGTGATAACACTGTGACATCGCATCACCCTCATATTAGCTATGCTGATAGGCATGGGTGACTTTCAAGTTAGCCGCTGATGTGCTGCACGTCAGCCGTTAAAATAAGTGGGAGCTAAGAAGTAAGATGATAAATACAACAGCTTGGAATCGACTTCGCTATACCGTCTACGCCCCACTGTATGACCTTGTGGCCACCAAAGCGTTTTGTAAGCCGCGACGCATGGCCCTTGGCCAAGTCGACTGGGAGCCAGGCATGCGCGTTTTATTAGTAGGCGCAGGCACAGGCTTAGACTTGCCGTATTTGCCCCATGAGCTAGAAACACATTTGACCGACTTAACGCCCGCCATGGTAAAGCGTGCACGAGAACGGGCAGAAAAAGCGAGGCGGGATGTAGAGTGCCGAGTCATGGACGCCGCTGCGCTAGAGTACCCGGACGAACATTTCGACGTGGTAGTGATGCATCTTATCCTCGCGGTAATGCCCCACCCAGAACAGGGGCTGGCAGAAGCTAACCGAGTGCTGAAGCCGGACGGTCAACTATGCGTGATGGACAAATTTCAGCCAGATGCTCAACCTGCTGGGCCAAGCAGGCGGGCGCTAAACGCCTTCACCTCGTTTATCGCTACCGATATCACACGCCAGGCCGCGCCTCTTATACAACAGGCTGGCTTTACCATTCAGCGCGACGAACCGGTGCTTATGAAGGGTTTATTCCGCGCCCTGCTGGCGACAAAATAAGCCTTACTAAGCTATTTGTTAGCTAGCGTGTTCAGAAAACCTGCATTTTAATCCGCACTTTTAGTACAATCACCCTGAGCGCGTAAAACATTGGTACAACCAGCTGTTTCGCTATTTATACGCGTCGCCTATCAGCCAATACTCAAGGTGCTCTATGCCTAAAGCTGCTGTGAAACGCTTTCGTCGCTTACCTGAAGAAGAGCAATCCCGCGTCATTGAGATGGCCTGGGAAGACCGCACACCGTTTGAAGCCATCGAAGGGCTGTTTGGGCTGGGCGAACCGGATGTAATTGAAGTGATGCGCCACCAGCTGAAACCTGCTTCATTTCGGCTATGGCGTAAACGCGTCACCGGCCGTGCCACCAAACATACCGCGTTGCGCTCACCCGATGTATTGCGGGGCTACTGCCCCACACAATATAAGCGCTAATGACGCCAGCCAGCACAGCCTTATACAGCGGTCATCAAAACAGAACTTTCTTAAGACGCCTCTTTATTGTTATATTATCTCATAACATAAGACCGTTTTGAGGTGTACTCGCAATGACTGCTTTCTCTCCCCTGCCCGTCACCGTACTTTCGGGCTTTTTAGGTGCCGGTAAAACCACCGTGCTCAATCATATTCTGGCCAACCGCGAAGGTCGCCGGGTGGCGGTAATCGTTAACGATATGAGTGAGGTGAATATCGACGGCGCACTGGTGCGCGGCGGCCCTGGCGAGTCGACATTGGATGGGGACGTGGCACTAAACCGCTCGGAGGAGCGCTTGGTAGAGATGAGCAACGGCTGCATCTGCTGCACCCTGCGTGAGGACTTGCTGGAAGAAGTCAGCCAACTGGCACGAGAAGGTAAGTTCGATTACTTGGTGATTGAGTCCACCGGTATTTCCGAGCCGCTGCCCGTGGCGGAAACCTTCACTTTTGAGGACGAAAGCGGCCAGAGCCTTTCCCAGGTTGCGCGGCTAGATACACTGGTCACCGTGGTGGACGGTGCCAACTTCCTTGAGCAGTACCGTGAAGCGCAAACTCTGGAAGAAGCAGGCGAAAGCTTAGGCGAAGACGACGAGCGCAACGTTGCCGACCTGCTGGTCGACCAAATTGAGTTTTGTGATGTTCTGCTGATCAGTAAAACCGACCTAATCAGTGAAAAAGAGCTGGAGGCACTGAAAGCGATTTTGCGCTCGCTTAACCCCGATGCGGAGCTGGTGCCAATCACCCGAGGTGGCGTGCCGCTAAACAAAGTGCTGGATACTGGCAAGTTCAACTTTGAGCGCGCTCAGCAGGCACCCGGCTGGCTAAAAGAGATGCGCGGCGAGCATGTGCCCGAAACCGAAGAGTATGGCATTGGCAGCTTTGCCTATCACGCCCGCCGCCCCTTTCATCCGCAAAAATTCCACGACCTGTTAAATCAAGAGTGGTTTGGTAAAGGCTTGCTACGCTCGAAAGGCTTCTTCTGGCTTGCCACACGGCCACGCTATGCAGGCCAATGGAGCCAAGCGGGCGGCATTGCTCATCACGGCCCTGCCGGTGTGTTCTGGAAAGCTATCCCTGAAGACAGCTGGCCCGACGACCCCGAATACCGCCAGTTTATTATGGAAAAGTGGCAGGAACCGTTTGGCGATATGCGCCAGGAACTGGTGTTTATCGGCCAGAATCTGGATCAAGCCAAAATGCGCGAAGCGCTGGATAACTGCCTGCTAAGCGAAAGCGAGTTATTAGAGGGCAAGGAAGCATGGGAGACGCTACCCGACCCGTTCCCTGCTTGGGAATGACGTACCGCGCCTACCCAAGCCTGCATCCTAATCGTTGCCGTGACCTACATTCGCCATATAACCCTGCGCCCACTCGCGCACCTCGGGGTAGGCGCGCCGTTCAAAGACCGCGAAGCCGTTAAGAGTACGGGCTTTGAGCGGGGTGAAAATCGGCATGGTTAAGCCGCACAGAAAATGCGCCAGCCGCTGGGCATTGGGCGGCTGGCCGAACTGTTCGATATGACGCTCAATCAGCGGCATGGCGTAGCGCTGAAAATCCAAGTCGCTTAATACGGGCTGCGGCGGTGCATCGGGCAGCCGCACGGGGCGACCATAACACACTGAACAGTGCCCGCAGCGCCCCTGTTCGGTGTGGGCTGGCGCATTAAAGGTGGCATCACCAAAGTGCTCGGCCAGTCGACGCGTCAGACAGCTCTCAGACTCAAACAGCGCCAGCATCGACTGCAGCCGGTCAATTTCAATACGTTCACGACTGAGGCAGTCGTCATACAGCTGGTTCGCCAGCGTCTCAATGGCAAAACCGGGCTGACACACCTCATAAACATCAGTCATCCGCTTGCCTTCCAGTGTTAGCCAGCCTTTATCCTGAAAATACTCTAACGCGGTGATCACACGAGCCCGCGAAGCATCAATCTGCTGCGCCTGCCCCGCCTGGTGTAGGCGCTCAAAATCCACCGTGCCCCAAGTGCGGGCAATCGGAATGTTATCGACAACAAGGCGTACAAAAGCAGCACGCTCGCCTTCAAAACGGCCCACCAACTCATTAGGCTCAAGATGATAGCGCAGCCGATATTCGGCGAGAAACGCAAAGCGCGGGGCAATAATGCCGTGCATCTCCAGCCTCACCAGCAGTGTTTTTAGCGGCAGCAGGCGAATATTGGTATCCCGGGAAAGCGTAGTCAGCAGCACTTCCCACTGCTGATCTGAAGCGCTGCCTGCAGCAGCAATCTCTTCCAGCAGACGGTAGATACCCGCGTATTCAGGGGTGTCGCCATAAACGAAGTTCTCCAGCACCCGCAGGCCATCACGACCAGCCATGGTCAGACAGGTGGAAGGCTGGCCGTCGCGCCCCGCTCGGCCAATCTCCTGGCTGTAGTTCTCGATGGATTTGGGCAGGTCATAGTGCACCACGTTGCGAATATCGCCCTTATCGATGCCCATCCCGAAGGCGATAGTCGCCACGATGCAGGGCGACTCGCCGCCCATAAATTGGCGCTGGATCTCATCGCGGCGGCCTGAATCTAGCCCTGCGTGGTAGGCCTGGGCGGCAATTCCCTGAGCCGCCAATGCCTTCGCCACCTGCTCGGCGGTTTGCTGCAGGGTGACATAGATAATCGTCGGCGCCTCAAAGCCTGGCTGCATCTGCGGTTTCAGCCAGTTGATCAGCTTCTGCTGACGATCCTCCATGGCCGGTGCCACCAGCAGTTCAAGATTGGGACGGTAAAAACCGGTGGTGATGACGTTATCCGGCGCGATAGCAAACTTCTCGCCCATATCGGCAATCACCGTGGGCGTTGCGGTGGCGGTGAGCAGTAGCACCTGGGGAATGGCAAAATCACGCTGGTAGTCCGGCAGCTTCAAATAGTCGGGACGAAAGTTATGCCCCCACTCGGAGAGGCAGTGGGCTTCATCGACTACCAGTAGCGATATCTGTACTTGGCGCAAAAAATGGCGAAAGCGCTCGTTTTTAAGCCGCTCCACCGAGATCATCAGGATTTTCAGCTCGCCGCTTTTAGCGCGCTCCATCACATCGCGGGTGGTGTCTCGGTCTTGGGTGGAGTCGATGCTGGCCGCCGCCACACCGTGGCGGGTTAGAAACACGAGCTGATCCTGCATTAGCGCCAATAGCGGCGACACTACCAGGGTTAAATGCGGCAGGTGCAGCGCTGGAAGCTGGTAGCACAATGATTTACCCGCGCCGGTGGCGAAAATCGCCGCCGTAGAGTGCCCTTCCAGCACCCTGGACACCACCGCCTGCTGGCCGCCGCGAAAGCCGTCGAAACCGAATACGCCTTTCAGCGTTTGCTGGGGTGATGTAGAGCACATAACAGATCCTTATGAAGAAAGCAGAGGCTTAAAACGCCTTCTCCAACGCAAAGCGCGGCTGTGTGCGGCCCTCTTTGGTGACGCTTTCGGTAAACATTGTCAGCGGGCGCACCCAGAGGCCGTAGTTGCCGTAGAGCGCACGATAGACCACCAGCGGCTCTTCGCTTTCGCTGTGCTGGGCGGTGCCCATCACTTCGTACAAATTGCCTTTGTAGTGGCGGTATATACCGGGAACGGGCGTGGTCATTCGCTTTCCTTGTCAGTGGTATTTGCAGCGGCTGGCTGATTGGCTTTTTTGGCGAGGCGCTCTAGCACCTTTGACGCGGCGACAAAGCCAAAGGTGCCGGTTAAAAAGGTGGCGGCGCCAAAACCTGAGGCGCAGTCCAAGCGTGTGGCATCGCCGCTGCCAGGCTTCTGCAGACACACTTCACCGTCTGCGCCGGGATAGATCAACTGCTCGTCGGAGTAGACACACTCCACCGAGAAGCGCCGCTTGGGATTGCGGGAGAAGCCGTAGTCCCGGCGCAGCCGCGAGCGCACTTTGGATAGCAGCGGGTCGTGCTCGGTGCGGGTCAAGTCCGCCACCTGAATACGCGTGGGGTCGGTTTGCCCGCCCGCCGCGCCGGTCACGGTAATCGGAATTTTGCGCCGTTTGCACCAAGCGATCAGCGCAGCCTTGGCAATCACGCTGTCGATGGCATCCACCACATGATCGACATCGTCGGGAATCCGTTCAGCCAGGTTGGTGGGGGTCACGAAGGCAGTATCCGCCACGATCTCGATTTCCGGCGCAATCAAACGACAGCGCTCAGCTAGCACATCAACCTTAGGCTGACCAATGGTGCCATCCAGCGCATGGAGCTGCCGGTTAACGTTGGAAACACACACATCGTCCAGGTCGATCAGCGTCAGCTTGCCAATGCCCGAACGCGCCAGGGCCTCCACCGTCCAGCTACCCACCCCACCCACCCCAACCACCGCCACATGGGCATGACGAAATGCGCTGGCAGCACGCTGGCCGTAAAGGCGGCGAATCCCGCCAAAGCGAAAGTCGTAATCCCCCGAGACTGGCATTGGCTCGTTGGAAGGTTCAACTGCGGGCATAGGAATAGACTCACTCATAGTGCTTGGAGGGCTGAAGGCGTTTTCTGTGGCGGCGTGCGAATACTATCCAGCGGCAAATGCCCCGCCCAGCCAAGGTGATTAAACAGCGCGGTCATGGTGTCATCCAGGGCGCAGCTTAATTGTACGCGCTTATCGAGCAGCGGATGGTCAAAGGCCAAGTAGGTAGCCGCCAGCAGTAAACGTGGCGCCCCCAGCTGTTCGGCGAAAAAGCGGTTGTGAACACTTTTACCGTGCTTGGCATCGCCAATAATCGGGTAGCCTCGCCGCGAAAGGTGGCGACGAATTTGATGGCGGCGGCCAGTCAGTGGCCGTGCCTCTACCAGCGAGTAGCGCGCAACTTGGTAGCGGTCAACCTGCACAGGTAGTTCGACACTATCCAGGCGGCGTATATCGGTCATCGCCGGCATGGCAGGCATTTCGGCTTTAGGTCGCGTGCCGTCCTCTTCCCGCAGGGGGTAATCCAAACGCTCGCTCTCCGGCGCTTTGCCGCGCACTACTGCCAAATAGCGCTTTTCCACTTGGCGCTCACTAAACGCCTCACTGAGCAGGCTAGCCACCGTTGAAGAGAGCGCAAATACAATAACGCCCGATGTTGGCCGATCTAACCGATGAACGGGATAGACCCGTTTGCCAAGCTGATCTCGCAAACGCTGGAGTAGAAATTCTGTTTCGCCACGCGCCAGTGCCGAGCGATGCACTAACAGCCCTGACGGCTTATGCACTGCAACGAGATACTCATCCTGATAGAGGATGTTGAGTGGCGTCATAACGCTCCCCGGCAATTGCTAATAAATAATGGCTAATGAAAAAGCAGCTAATAAGCAGTCGCTAACCATCTAAACAGGACGCTATTGTCGCGGCTAGGCCGTGAGATGTCATCAATCGGTTGGCTGGCAGAGTTGTTCGCTGGCAGCTACCTTAAATAAGCAACGCTAACGTCGCGTTTCCATGGATTAGGAAGGAGAAGTTTTTATGCGCTATTCGACTATACGCTCTTCAACATCGCTTACCGCCTTTGCTGCCTCATTACTGCTCGCCGCGTCAGCGGCAAATGCTGGTGAGAAGCTTGAGGTGGAGATGAACAAAGTCAGCACCGACGGTATTGAAGACTCCATTGGCACCGTTACCATTGAGCATACCGAGCACGGTTTACTGCTGACCCCGTCACTAAACGACCTTGAACCTGGGGTGTATGGTTTCCACTTACACCAAAACGCCAGCTGCGAACCGGCTGAAAATGACGCGGGCGAAACCACGGCTGCCCTATCGGCGGGTGGACACTATGACCCCGAAGAGTCGGACACTCACCAGGGCCCCTATGGTGACGGGCATCTTGGCGATCTACCAGTACTCACCGTTAACGACGATGGCGAAGCTAACCTACCCGTCTTGGCACCACGCTTAAGCATGGACGACGTGTCGGGCCGTAGCCTGATCATTCATGAAGGCGGCGATACCTACGATGATGAGCCACATCTTGGCGGTGGCGGTGCACGCATGGCCTGCGGCGTTATTGAGTCTTAAAAGGCAGAACCCCATTAAACGCCGTAGAAATGCAAAACGGGCAGCCATTAGGCTGCCCGTTTTACTGAAAAGCGCGTAACTTACTCTTCGTCTGTAGCCAACTGCATGTGCTTTTGCAGGTAGTTTTGAAGACCCACTTTATCGATTAAACCAAGCTGCGTTTCAATATGGTCGATATGACCTTCTTCATCAGCAAGCAGGTCGCGCAACAGGTCACGTGTCACGTAATCTTTGACGCTTTCACAATAGGTAATCGCTTCAATATAGTCCTTGCGACCGTCGTGCTCAATTTTCAGATCGCTTTCGAGCATTTCTTTAACGTTTTCACCAATATGCAGCTTGCCTAGATCCTGAAGATTAGGAATACCTTCAAGGAACAAAATACGCTCGATAAGTTTATCTGCGTGCTGCATCTCTTCAATAGACTCGTCATACTCCCACTTGGCAAGCTCTTTAAAGCCCCAGTCTTTGTACATTTTGGCATGCAAAAAATACTGATTAATGGCTACCAGCTCGTTGCCGAGAGCGATATTGAGATGCTGAATGACCTTAGGATCACCTTTCATGACGTCACCTTTCTTAGCGTATAGTTCTTAAAATCCAATACTTAAAAAAACAGCGCTTTAAGTACTGTCTTAAACGTTAATCTAGGAGTATAGGTCATGCAATGATTTACTCCCAATATGAATGGGAGTATAGCGAAGATGGTTAAAAACTAAAATAAATCATACACTTGCTAACGATAACCCCAACAATAGTGATTCGCGTCACACAGCATAGGCAAGGCCCATATCAGCTTCATAACGAGCTGTTTGTACCGCTTCACGGGTCAGGGATTTTGCGTAGCAAGCGCATTTGCCGCACTGGGTAGCGCAACCTGTGGCTTCGCGCACTTCTCTCCAGCTGCGCGCTCCGTCGCTAACTTGCTGGCGAATTTGATGGTCGGTAACTCCCTTGCACACACATACGTACATGGCAACACCTCATAAAAGTCATGAGATGAATGTAAATGATTCGCATACATCTTTTCAAGTAGAAATGGATGCTTTTTGGTATCTATTCGTCTTAATAAAAATGAACGATAAGGTAACGCCTTGGCACAGCAACATTTTTAGCCAAACAGGAGCTGCCATTATTTTTTCGGCAACACAACCGTTTGCGTATTAGAGGCGATATCTGGCCAACTTCTACGCTGCCGATCAAACAAGACCCACCAATAACCTAGCCCAAAAGCAGCCAACGATAGCCAGCCGGTTAAGCAGCGAATCACGCTTTGCATCGGCGTAATCGTATAGCCATCTACCGTTTGTACGCGTAAGCGCCACGTTTGCATGCCTAGCGTCATACCGCCACGCGTCCATGAAAAGGTAAAAAATGCCATCGCAGACAGCACGAGTAGCGCTCTTAAGCTCCACACTTCTAAAGCACCCACGCCGATTTGGTCGGCATTTTGGCCAAGTACAAAGCGGAAAAATGCCACATGAGCCACTGTAATACTGATCCAGATAGCCGCGACTAAAAAACCATCGTAAATCATCGCTCCCAAGCGCCGCGGTAGAGCGGCAGGCCATGTACTATCAAGCTGCGTTAAACGTCGTTGAACCATGTCAATCTCTTCTTAACTAAGGATTAGCCGTTTCGGCGCAGAAAATAGACGCCCACGATTGCGCAGGCAAGCGTGGGCACCAATACCGCCCAAACCGGTGAGAAACCAAAAATCGTCGATGCGGGCGCTAACAGGTCTTGCACATATTTAAAGATCAACCCAGTCACTACCCCATAGAATACTCGGGTACCTGCAGCCACCGTTCGCAGCGGGCCAAAAACAAAGGAAGCAGCAATCAACACCAAAGAGCCCATGGTGAGCGGCATCAGTATTTTTTGCCAGAAGTAGAGTAGCGGCTGGTCAGCCTGTAGGCCCTGGCTTTCCAAGAAATTTGCATAAGCCCACAGTTCACTGGGTGCCTGGCTTTGAATGTTACGTAAAAGTCGCTCTAGCTGGGTCGGTGTGAATGCCGTCTCCCAAATAGCCTGCGCCTGGAACGCCGATTCTGTACGGTCGTCAAAAATACGTGTGGTGGTGATGTTTTCTAACTGCCACTCCCCACCTTCCCAATGGGCACGCTGGGCATGCGTGGCTTCGATAAGGCGGCGCTCGTCAAAGCGGTAGCGGGTTAAGTCCAGCACCACATTATCCGCGCGGATTGCACCAAAGCGATACACACTATCGCCTTCAAATTGCCACCCGCTACGGCTGGTGAGCATTGCCCCTTCACCCTGACGCTGCTCTAAACGCCACGCCTCGGCAAACTGCTCGGTGCGGGGCGTGACAAATTCGGCAACCAACAGAACCACCACGACCACCAGCAAAACCGGTTTCATTACTCCCCACACAATACGCGCGAGAGAGCGCCCTGCTGCCCGCATCACCGTCAGCTCATTGCTTGACGCCATGCTACCCAGGCCTATCAGTGCGCCAATCAGCACCGCCACAGGGGCGTATTGGTAAAACCGCCAGGGCAAACGCATACCTAAATAAAGCAGCACGTCGAAAGCGGTGTAGTCACCCTGGGTATCGCTTAAGTCCCCGATGTAAGCAATGGTGATATCTAGCCCCAGCAGCACAGTCTGCACCACAATAATGGCGGCCAGGACATTGCGAGCGATATAACGATCCAAGCGATCGAACACCATTTAACGCATCCCCTTACGTTGTGAACGCCATAGCAGTAGACAACCAAGGCCCAAGAATAGCGCGTGCACTGGCCACACGCCGATGGTCGCTGACAATGAGCCGCTGCCAATAGCATCCACGGCGGCCAGTAGTAGGCTCAAATAGGCGACATAAAGAAACACCGCAGGCAGTAGCTTTGCAAAGCGCCCTTGCCGAGGATTAACGCGAGAGAGCGGCTGCGCCAGCAGCGCCAAGATAAACACCATGAACGGCAGGCCTAATCGCCACTGAAACTGTGCCTGAGCGCGCGGGTCGGGGTCACTCCATAGCTCAAAGGTAGTCGCATACTCGAGTGAATCCAGCTCCTGGCGACTGCGGCTTAACCCCAAGCGCAGCGTATAGCGCTCAAAGGTTAAACGCTCGGCCTCTTGCCGCCCTGGCGTCACCCCATAGCGCTCCCCTTCTTCCAGTACTAAAAAGCGGCTGCCGGTGGCGAGGTTAGTTTCCTGATAGCCTGCCCCAGCCCGTGTCACGTAGCTATGGGTACTTTCTGCATTGGGCTGCGCTTGTTCATGAACCAGCACATCCTGCATTTGCCTACCATCACTACTGAAATCTCTAATATAGGCTGTACGCCCCCCACCAAAGTCCTGAAAGCGGCCCGGTGCTAATATCGAAACATCCAATCGGCTACGCTGCTCTTCCAGGGTAGCCTCGGTCAGTAATGCGCCGGCGGGCGTCAACCACAGGCTGCACACCCCGACCAACACAGCCACCACGGAGGCTGGCAGCAGCGTTACCCGTAAAAGCCGTGCGGGGCTCATGCCGCAGGCCACCATCACAGTAATTTCGCTGTTCATGTAGAGCTGTCCATAGGCCAACAGGATGCCCAGAAAAAATGACAGCGGCAGAATCAGTTCCATGAACCCCGGCAGGTGAAAAAACATCAAACTGCCCAGAATGGTGACGGGAATATCGCCCTCGGCAGCATCCGCAAAATAACGGATGAAGCGACTGCCCATAATGACTAATAGAAGAATACCGGCCACAGCAGACATGGTCAGTAATACTTCACGAGTTAAGTACCGAAATAAAATCAACGCACTCTCCGGCTAAAGGTGCAGGTTGCCATGCAATGCGCCCATGGCTTGGGTACACTAATCCAACTGTTATAAAACCCTAGTAACGGGGCATTATCCCGAATCACTCGATGCTTGTCTTGTTGGAGACGTCATGGAATTTTCCGTTCAGACCGCGAACCCAGCCAAAGCCGAAACGGCTTGCCTCGTTCTCCCAGTCTTTAAAGGTAGCGATTTATTGCCCGCTGTCGCCAAATTGGACGATGCCAGTGAGCGTCTGATTGGCCAGCTGTTAGAGCGCGGCGACTTCGATGCAGCCCTTGGCAATGTGCAACTCATTCCCTTCGCACCGGGCTTGGGCGCCGAACGTTTGCTGTTGGTAGGACTGGGTAAGCGCGAGAAATGCCAAGAAACGGCATTTATCAAAGCCCTCGACGCGGCACTGGCGGCGCTAGTCAAGCTACCTATAGATGAAGCCTGCATCGCATTTACCGATGTTCCGCTGGAAGATCGTGACACAACCTGGAAAGCACGCAAAACCTTTGAAGCGGCGGAGCGAGCAATTTATCGTTTTGATCAGTTCAAGTCGTCACCCCAGAAAGCCCCAAGCCTGGCAAAATTAAACCTCATTATCAGCGACGCCGATGCCGCGCCCATGGCTAAGCAAGGTGCTGCGCTGGGTATCGCGATCGGTCAGGGCATTAACTTCACTCGCACCCTGGGCAACCTACCGGGCAATGTCTGCACACCACGCTATTTGGCTGAGCAGGCCGAGCAGCTGGGCCGCGTCTCCCAAGGTGCGCTTGAGGTGGATATATTAGATGAGGAGGCGCTGGAAGCCCTTGGCGCGCACTCACTACTTTCCGTCGGTCGCGGCAGCCAGGAACCTTCGCGGCTGATCGTCATGAAGTACCAGGGCGCAGAAAACCCGGAAGAAGCCCCCCATGTACTGGTAGGTAAAGGTATCACCTTCGATACCGGCGGTATTTCGCTGAAGCCCGGCGAAGGCATGGACGAAATGAAATTCGACATGGGTGGCGCGGCCAGCGTGTTTGGTACGGTAAAAGCGGTGCTGGCCATTCAGCCCAAGCTGAACGTGGTCTTCATTGTTGCTGCGGCCGAAAACATGCCCGACGGTGCCGCCACTAAACCCGGTGACATTATCAAAACGCTGAAAGGGTTAACGGTGGAAGTGCTTAACACCGACGCCGAAGGTCGCTTGGTGCTTTGCGATGCCCTCACCTACGCGGAGCGTTTTACCCCCGCCAGTGTGATTGATATTGCCACCCTAACCGGCGCTGTGATTATTGGCCTGGGTCATCATGCCACCGGCCTGCTCTCCAACGACGATGACCTGGCGCTTGACCTATTAGACGCAGGCGAAGCTGCTTGGGATCGTGCCTGGCACCTGCCGCTATGGGACGAGTACCAGGAGCAGCTGGATTCCAACTTCGCCGATCTGGCCAACATCGGTGGACGCCCGGCAGGCACCATTACCGCCGCCTGCTTCCTATCGCGCTTTGCCGATCACTTCCCCTGGGCGCACCTGGATATCGCGGGTACTGCTTGGCACTCTGGCAAGCAAAAAGGCGCCACCGGTCGCCCGGTCGGGTTACTAACCCAGTACCTGCTTGATCGTGAAGCCGACGCCCAAGTAGAGAATAGCGACGACTAACATCACAATCAGGCGATCAACGGTTGCCATTCGTTGACGTAAACGTTACATCTATGGGCATTAGCATGCGTGCTGCTTTCAGGGCGCATGCTACACCTAACAAACACTAACACTTGCCCTTCGGGGCCAGGCTATAGCGGAGAGAATACGCCGTGCCCACAGCTTCAGATACCCAGCTTGAATCACATTTTGAAATGCTGCCGTCCAATCAGCCGATAGCTGATGAAATTCGTGACAACATTCTGCAAAACCCTGGTTTTGGCAAGCACTTCACTGATCACATGGCCCACGTCCGCTGGACAGTCGACGCTGACTGGCACGGCCATCAGGTGCGCCCCTATGGTCCGCTAATCCTTGACCCTGCAGCATCGGTGCTGCACTACGGTCAGGAAATTTTTGAAGGTATCAAAGCCTATCGCCATGCCGATGGTTCTATCTGGACCTTCCGCCCGGAGAAAAATGCCGAGCGTTTCCGTCGGAGCGCTCGCCGTTTAGCGCTACCGGTGCTTTCCGACGACGACTTTATCGGCTCGCTTAAAGCACTGCTGGCCAAAGACCACAACTGGGTGCCTACGCCCTCAAGCGATGCCGACGAGTGCAGCCTCTATTTGCGTCCGTTCATGATCGCTTCTGAAGCTTTCCTAGGTGTGCGCCCAGCCCATGAGGTGGACTACTACGTCATTGCCTCACCCGCGGCGGCGTACTTCAAAGGCGGCATTGAACCGGTTTCCATTTGGCTCTCGTCACACTACAAGCGCGCGGCCCCAGGCGGCACCGGCTTTGCCAAATGTGGTGGTAACTACGCAGCATCGCTAGCAGCGCAAAAAGAAGCTGCCGCCAACGACTGCAGCCAAGTAGCGTTCCTCGACGCTGCCGAAAACAAATGGGTCGAAGAGCTAGGCGGCATGAACCTCTTCTTTGTCTATAAAGATGGTCGTATTGTCACTCCCCGGCTTACCGATACTATCTTAGAAGGCGTTACCCGTAACTCAGTCCTCACCTTGGCTAAAGACGCCGGTTTAACCCCAGAAGAGCGCCCCATCAGCATTGACGAATGGCGTGAAGGCGCAGCATCAGGTGAGATTACCGAAGTGTTCGCCTGCGGCACCGCAGCGGTCATTACCCCGGTAGGCGAGCTAGTCACCGAAAACGAGCGTATTCGTTTGCAAGGCGACGGCAATAACGAGATCGCCAAGCGTATCCGTAAAACGCTGCTCGACCTGCAGTATGGCCGCAGCGAAGATAAGTACGGCTGGCTCACCCGGTTGGTATAAATCAGTTAGTATCAACCAACAGGTATCACCCAGCGCCCTACCGCCGCTTGCAACGGCGGTAGGCTTTTTTTGAAAGAGCTGGAACCGCTGGAGCCACCGATGGCACGTATCGACTTCTATATCCTTCCCGACACTACCCTGGAAGCGCGACTGCAGTTTGCTTGCAAGCTTGCCGAAACGATCCACCGCAAAGGGTATCGGTTGCACCTCCACTGCGAAGACAAAGCCCTGGCCGAACAGGCCGATGAAGCGCTGTGGAATTTCCGCGAAGACGCCTACCTACCCCATGCATTGGAAGATAGCGCGATGGCCGCTAGCGTGCCCATCACGCTCGGCTGGCAACAGCTACCAGTACCCACTGAAGAGACTGCGCTGCTGAACTTGCATCCTGAGATCCCCGACGGCGTAGAAAACTACGCGAGAATTGCAGAGATCATCAATCAACACCAGCAAGTGTTAGTTGCTAAACGCGCCTGCTGGCAACGCTATAAAGAAATGGGGCATGAGGTGGTGCCGCATAAACTGGGATAAATAGCCGGTAAGACCGTCCACCAGAGACATCTGACCCCGCACTTGGCGGGGCCATCAACAGACATTAGGCAATCACTATGGGTGCGGCTAGGCAGTCTTCGCCCTAGCCACCCTGTTGCTGTTGCTGCATCTGCTCCTGCATTTGTTGTTGCATTTGCTCCTGCTGTTGAGCCATCGCCTCATCCAGTTGATCGCGCTGCTCCTGAGTGAATACACCTTCGATCTGAGACTGAATGATAACGCTATCAGCGGTCATCTCGGCCGTTAGGTCACCAAGACGCTCCGCATCCGCGCGTATGGCAGCTTCATCGTAATCGGGCCCAACCTGCTCGCCAAGTTGCTGTTGCAACTGCTGGGCTTCCTGCTCCTTGCTAATGATTTCGTTTTGCACCTGGGTCAAGAGGTTATTCAACTCCTGTTTCTGTCCTTCATTCAGATCCACCATTTCATCAAGTTGATTAACTTGGTCATCGACACTGGGGGTGGCACCACCCATTTGCTGGGCCATGGCGGGAACACTGAATGCCAGCGCTGCGACTGCTGGAACGAAAAGCTTAGCTAGGTGCATAAAAACTCCAATTGCGTACAAAATGTATTCCTACCCGGCACAGTACTGACGGGTCTTGCGATAACCCTATATGACCCTATGACAAACCACCTACACAGCAGGAACAACAAAGCTCTGTGGTAGCGAATCGTCTTGGCTACGGGCTCCCGCGGTGGCTAGTCAACAAGGCCACAAACAGGCTAACTGTCGATACCTGCCCGGTCCGACAGTACTGTTTTCAAAAAATTCGTTATGACGGCAAATTGTTGATTACCATTAGCGGCGCCTTGCCGCGCCATTTGTACTCAAGGAGAAGTAAACGTGTTCACGCGCTACCCGCTTGTTACGATCGTCATCGCCCAGCTATTGGGTACCTCGCTATGGTTTAGCGTGAATGGCGTTGGCTTGGCACTTCAAGATGCCGTGGGCATGAGTGAGCGCGACTTAGGGATGCTAACCATTGCCGTGCAGGCGGGCTTTATTACCGGCACTCTGTTAATCGCCACTACCGGGCTTGCCGATCGTGTCCGTGCCAGCCACTTGTTTGCCGCCTCGGCGGTGCTAGGCGCATTGATTAACGCCGCCTTTATCGGCGTGGCGGAAAGCGTCAGCTTAGCAGCGGTGGCACGGTTTTTGGTGGGGCTATGCCTAGCGGGTATTTATCCTCTCGGCATGAAGTTGGTGGTGAGTTGGACGCCCACCCACGCAGGCGCCGCCCTTGGCTGGTTAGTGGGCATGCTTACCCTGGGCATCGCCTCGCCGCATCTATTGCGTGGGCTTACGCTGCATCTGCCGTGGCAGTGGCCGCTGCTGCTGGCCTCTGCCCTTGCACTATGCGCCGCCTTCATGATTTTCAAGCTAGGCGTAGGGCCGCATCTACCTGCCAAAGCCAGTGGCGGGCGCCCCTGGGCAGGGCTTACTGCCTTCAGACAAAAGAACTTCCGCGCTGCGTCGCTGGGCTACTTTGGTCACTGCTGGGAGCTGTATGCCCTCTGGGCGCTCGTGCCGTTTTTAGTCGCGCGCGAGCTTGAACGACTCACTGCAGCGCCCGGCTTGCAGCCATGGGTAAGCTTTGCGGTCATTGCCCTTGGCCTGCCCGGCTGCGTTTGGGCTGGTCGCTGGAGCCGCCGCGTGGGCAGCGCGCGAGTAGTCTTTGTGACGCTAGCCATTTCCGGCACGCTTTGCTTGGCCTATCCCCTCTTAGGTGGCACATCACCCTGGCTACTGCTGGCACTTTTGGGGGTTTGGGGCCTTAGCGTCATTGCCGACTCGGCGCAGTTTTCCGCGCTGGCGTCAGCCGCTGCCCCACCCGAACGGCTGGGCGCAGCCCTTGCCATGATGAACGCTATCGGCTTTGGCTTAACAATCCCCTCTATCGCCTTGGTCACCGCCCTGTGGGCAAGCCAAGGGCCATGGGTGGTCTGGTGGCTGCTGCCAGGACCAGTGCTTGGATTAATCGCTATGCGTGGGCTCTCTTCAGGTAAATGATTCCAGCGATTACTTGCTAAGGTAGCCATTTTTTAGCAACGTCACGAAAGGTCTTCACTATGGCCCACGCTGCCCAATGGGTGCCGCTCAGCCAAGAGCACCACGGCGGTTTGATGTGGCAGCGCTACACTGCCTACCATTTTGCTCGGCACACCGCTTATGTCTCTCTCGCTGAACCAGAACTGCGCTTCGCCGCCGCCTGCTTTCCTATTGGGCTTATCAAAGGGAGTGATGGCTGGCAGGCGGTAGCGCTGCTCGGATTAGACGGTGCCAATAACCTGATCATTGACAGCGAGGGTCGCTGGCGGGCGACCTATGTACCTGCTGCGCTGCGCAGCCATCCGTTCGGGCTGCATCGCGATTTCCCAGATACACTGTGCATCGACCAGCGCTCACCCTGTGTGGTGGAGCGCCTGGATGCTGAGCCCTTTTTTAACCAACAGGGAGGATTAGCAAGCTTCCCTAAACAGGTACTGAATTTTCTTCAACAGCGGGAAAAAGGCTGCCAGCGAGTAGCGCAGCAGCTACAAACATTAGCCAACGCCCACCTACTCACGCCTTGGCAGCCCAAGGTTTACCAAGGCAGTACGCCGCTGTATCAAATCGATGAGCGTGCCTGGCAGGCGCTAACAACTGAACAAATAGGGCTTTTCTGGCAATTAGGCGCCGTGCCTTTAGTGTACGCTCAGTTGCAGTCTCAGCTACAGCTGGGCATTCTCAGCGCTTACCAGCGGCGCAGGGCTACTGCCGCACCTCCGCCCGAACCTACACCAAGCCCGCTTGCTGAATGGCAGGAAGCGCTAAGCAGCGAAGAGCACTACCAATGGCCGGATCCCTCTTAATTGGGTGCTAAGCACCGACGTTATCCAGGAAAGTGAATGTTTTTCAATGTTGATACGCTGCCACATAAACGGCGACTACTTATCAGCGTGGGGGCTGCCTGTTTGCTCGCAAGCCCCCTACTCGTCGCTGAAACTGACTTGGATGAACCTCTCCCTATCTCCGCGCCGCTGCCTACCTCCTCTCTGGAAGGCCCGGTTTTTTCGCCGTCACTTAAGCAGTTACTGGATAGCTTTCGCTGGCAGGCTGGCCAACCAATGGGGCAAACTCAAGCACTAAACGCCCTGCGCGATAAAATCCAGCTGGCGTTAGAGCAGCAGCCGCGCATTCTGGCCCAGCGCTCCCGGGAGCGTGAGTCAGTGCTGCAAATTGACGAAGTGCGCGCCGTGCGCCGCCCCCAAGTGAATGCTGGACTTGAGTACCGCAACGATTTACAACGCACTGAATCATTGCCCGACCGCGGCTCCCGCGTAGACGCGGTAGTCACTCTCAGTCAGCTGCTAATGGACTTTGGCGCCAGTGGCGAACGGCTACGCGCAGCAGACCTAAGCGCTGAAGCTGCTTTTTGGCAGTCCCATGCGAGTGTCGAGGAAGAAATCCTCTACGCAGTAACCGCCTACCTGGATGTAGCCCGCCTGACCGCTCAGCAACAGCTAGCCGAGCACAATCTGCAGCAGCATCAACGTATTTTTGAAGACGTTCAACTCCGCCGCGAGGCGGGCGCTGGGTCACAAGCCGACATGCTGCGCGCACAAAGCCGACTAAGCGACGCTAAGTCTCGATTGGTTTCCCTGGACGGTGACTTGGCCCGCGCCGTCAACGTCTATCAAGAAGCGTTTTTCACTACGCCAGACGTAGTTGCCTTACCCCAAGGGGCCGCACTGTTAAGCGAGTCCAGTGCTGATCAACTGCTTAACGACGCCCTTACCCGCAACGCTTCACTGCGCAGCCAAACGCTAGCCAGTGAAGCCAGCAATGCTGAAGCCAAGTCTACCCGGAATGCCCGCCTACCAAGCCTAAGTGTGGCTGTGGAAGGCCGACAGTTTGACGTTAACGACTTCAGCGACTCGGACAACGACGTAGCGCTGCTCTTCAACCTGGACTACACCCCCTATAGCGGCGGTGCGACCTCGGCGCGCATTGCCCAAGCGGTTGAACGTCAGCAGCAGAGTCAATTCGAACAGCAGGCGCTGCGGCGCGAGCTGGAGCGGGAAGTACGCTCCGCCTATACCGACACCCGCACCCGCCGAGCAGAGCTGGAAGCGCAAACTGCCACCCTTGCTGCTGAAGAAGAGGCGCTACTGGCCTACCGCGATCAGTTTGCAGTCGGCAGGAGCAGTATTAATGACCTGCTGGATGCCCAGCGCGACCTATTCCAAACTGCCCTGGAGCTGGTCAACCGCCGCGTACGTTGGGAGCAGGCGAGCTTCCAACAGCTTGCGGTTACCGGGCAGCTACTCGACGTGATGGAGATTTATCTTGAACGCCGCTAACCCGAGCACGGATCCTCTTGAGCAGTGCTTAACTTTTGTAGCCGCCCAGTTGGAACTGCCTGTTTCTGAAGCCGCTGTACGCGCCCACCGCGTGGGGGCTGACGCACCGCTTACACCCGATGGATTTATTGATGCCGCGGAACGTCACGGCATGGTCGCCGCGCTAGGCGAACATGCCCTTGAAACACTGGGCAATTCACTCCTACCGGCGGTCGCACTGCTCAAAAACGGCCGCGCCGTGGTGATTATCGAACGTATCAATGAGCAGCGTTTTGCGCTGTTCGACCCAGCGCTTGGTAACCAGCCGGTAGAAACCGCCTTAAGCGCGCTGGAGGCAGAGTACATTGGTTATCTCATTGCCGTTCGCGCCCGCTACCGCCCGGTGACACTTAACAGCGAACCCGCCATTCAAGGCGGCCACTGGTTCTGGAGCGCGCTTTCATCTAACCGCTGGGTATATACCCAAGTCGTTATTGCCGCTGCACTCACCAACTTTTTAGGCCTAGCTACCTCGCTATTTATTATGGTGGTCTACGACCGTGTGCTGCCAAATGAAGCGATTGAGTCTCTGATCGCGCTTACGATCGGCGTCAGCATTGCCTTGGTGTTTGATTTTGCGGTGAAGACCCTACGCCAGCTATTTATTGAGCGGGCAGGCCAAGAAGCCGACCTCCGCATGGGCAGGCGCATTTTCGACCATGTCCTCAATCTACAAATGAGCGCAAAGCGGGGGTCTACCGGCGGCTTCGCTAATACGCTGCGGGAATTTGAGTCGCTGCGTGATTTCTTCGCCTCGGCGTCGCTGGTAGCGGTGGTTGATTTACCCTTTATTCTGCTGTTTATCGGCGTGATATACCTGATTGGTGGGCCGCTGTTTTTAGTGCCACTGATCGCAGTACCGCTAGTGTTGCTAGTGGGCATTGCCGTACAACCATTCCTTAAGCGTCTTTCCGGTCAGGCATTCGAGGAGAACCGCTCTAAGCAAGGCGTGCTAATTGAAGCCGTGGCCGGGCTTGAGACCATTAAAGCCAGCGGTGCCGCGCCAATGATTCGCAAGCGCTGGGAAGAAAGCGTGCATCAGCAGTCGAATGTCGGCCGCAAAGGCCGCGCAATACAGCAGTTTGCGTTAAATGCTACCGCGCTAGCCCAGCAGGCTGCCCAGGTGAGCATTGTGGTATACGGGGTGTTTTTAGTAGGCGATGGGGTGATATCCATGGGGGCAATGATCGCCTGTGTGATTCTCACCGGACGCGCGCTGGCCCCCCTGGCGCAGCTGGCTCAAACCATGACCCGCATCAACCAAGCGCGCACCTCTTACCGGGCGCTTGACCAGTTGATGAATATGCCTTCCGAGCGCCCCGCGGGCCGTCAATATCTAAGCCGCCCAGCCCTAGAGGGTAAAATTCGCCTGCACGACGTTAGCTTCCGTTACCCCGAGCAAACCACGGCGGCGCTGACCGCTATCAACCTGACCATTGAACCGGGGGAAAAGGTTGCACTCCTGGGCCGAGTGGGGTCCGGCAAGAGCACGCTAGCGCGGCTGTTGTTAGGCATTTACCCGCCAGAACAGGGCTCGGTGCTGGTAGACGATACCGACATTCGCCAAATCGACCCGGCAGATTTACGCCACAACATCGGTAGCGTGCTGCAAGAGGCTTGGCTGTTTTCCGGCACCGTGCGCCAGAACATCGCGATTGGCGCCCACCATCCCAGCGATGAGCAAATTCTAAATGCTGCCAAATTAGCCGGTGCCCACGACTTTATCGCCCGCCACCCCAAAGGCTACGACATGCCCATTGGCGAGCGTGGCGAAGGGCTTTCCGGCGGACAACGACAGCTCATTTGCCTTGCCCGCGCACTGCTTGGCGCGCCGCCTATTCTGCTCATGGATGAGCCCACCAGCGCCATGGATATTCAAACCGAAAAAGAGGTCATCGCCCGGCTGAAAACGGCTAGCCAATCGCAAACCCTAGTCGTAGTGACCCACCGCACCAGCCTTCTGGAGCTGGTCGACCGAGTGATTATTCTCGATCAGGGTCAGGTTATTGCCGATGGCCCTAAAGCCAAAGTGATGCGTCCTGTGGAAGCTCCCCCCCTCCGCCCGCGTGAAGGAACAACACCGTGAGCCGCCCTAATTCCCAGCTGGATTTTGAACACTTCGTTCGCCATGGTCGCGCCAAGCGCCCAATCGCCAGCAGCTTACTCCTGTTCACTATTATTGGTTTTTTGCTGATTGGCTTTTTATGGGCCTACCTCACGGAAGTCGATGAAGTCACCCGGGGTCAAGGCAAAGTCGTGCCGTCACGCAGCCTACAGATCGTGGAAAGCCTGGAGGGTGGCGTCGTCACCGAAATCAACGTGCGCCGAGGCGATGTAGTCGAACAAGGCGATACGCTGATGGTGCTTAGCGGAGGCACCCTGGAAGGTGATTACGAAGAGAGCCTTCAACGCCTGCGTTCGTTGCAGCTGCGCTTACAACGGCTGGAAGCCGAAATTAACCAAGTACCTTTGGAGCTGGACTACGCTCTCAGCCAAGGCGCGCCCAGCGTCGCTGCTAGTGAAACCCGCTTATTCCATGGGCGACAGCTGGAACTAAACGCCGAGCTACAGGTGCTTGAACAGCAAGGCTACCAACGCCGCCAGGAAAAAGCCGAGCTAGAAGCTGCGCTAAGCACTGCCCGTTCCGGTGTGCAGCTGGCTGAACAGGAACTGGCTATTATTCAACCGCTGGCCCAGCGCGGCATCGAGCCAGAAACTTCGCTGTTACGGGTGCGCCAATCGCTCAATGAATTACGCGGCGAGGTGGCCCGCCAACAAAGCGCCGTTGCCCGCGCTGAATCTTCTATTGCTGAAATAGAAGACCGCAAAATAGCTGCCCGCAACGCCTTTGAAGCCGACGCTCTCGCCCAGCTGGCCGAGGCGACCTCCCACGTTGCTGAGCTTGAAAAAACGCTGCCCGGCCGTGCAGACCAAGTCGCACGCACCACGATCCGATCGCCGGTGGCTGGGGTCGTCAACCAGGTGCACATCAGTACCGTCGGTGGCGTAGCACGCTCTAGTGAGCCACTGGTCGAAATAGTCCCTGCCGACGACGCACTGGTAGTTGAGGCGCACATTCGCCCTGCGGATATCGCCTTTCTTTACCCCGGCCAGCCGGTGAAGGTGAAACTAACCGCCTATGACTTTGCCCGCTACGGCGGCCTGGATGGCGAGCTGGTCACAATTGCCGCCGATGCTGTTCAAATGCCCGAAACAGGCGAGTTGATGTACCCGGTTGAAGTACGCACCGAAGGCTACCTATATGACGCCGACAACCAACCGCTAACCATTATTCCCGGCATGGTGGCGGAAATTGATATTCTCAGCGGCAAGCGCAGCGTACTGGACTACCTAATGGAGCCCGTTGTAAAAGTACGCGACCGCGCCATGCGCGATTAACGGTGGGGCCGATTCATAACCCGCCCCTGACGGCCCCGCCCGAGTCGCGCTATACTTGTCGCCATTTTGCATCCTCGACTAATGAATTCGATACCTCGCCACGCGGGGCGTCTCTGCTGTGAGTGATTCCATGGAAAAGACCTACCAACCCGAACAGATCGAAACCCACTGGTACGAGCGCTGGGAAGCCGATAACCGTTTTGCCCCTTCTGGCCAGGGCGCGCCTTTTTCGATCATGATTCCGCCGCCCAATGTGACCGGCAGCCTGCACATGGGCCATGCGTTCCAAGACACCATTATGGATACCTTGACGCGTTGGAAGCGGATGCAGGGTAACAACACCCTGTGGCAGGTAGGTACTGACCACGCGGGCATCGCCACTCAAATGCTGGTAGAGCGCAAGCTGGCCTCTGAAGAGGGCAAAACGCGCCACGATCTCGGCCGTGATGCGTTTATCGATAAAGTATGGGAGTGGAAACACGAGTCTGGCGGACATATCACCCGCCAGCTGCGCCGCATGGGCGCCAGCGTTGATTGGAGCCGCGAGCGCTTCACCATGGATGACGGCTTCTACAAAGCCGTGCAAGAAGTGTTTGTGCGTCTACACGAAGAGAAGCTGATCTATCGCGGCAAACGTTTGGTCAACTGGGACCCGACGCTACACACCGCTATTTCCGACCTGGAAGTGGAAAACAAAGAGCAGCAAGGCAGCTTCTGGCACTTCCGCTATCCACTAGCCGATGGCGTCAAAACTGCCGACGGTAAAGATTATGTTGTCGTGGCCACCACCCGCCCGGAAACCCTGTTGGGCGATACCGGCGTGGCGGTTAACCCCGACGATGCACGTTACGCGTCCTTGGTCGGCAAGTTTATTGAGCTACCGCTGGTTGGTCGTCGGATTCCTATTGTTGCCGACGAACACGCCGATATGGAGAAAGGCTCCGGCTGCGTGAAGATCACCCCTGCCCATGATTTCAACGATTACGAAGTCGGCAAACGCCAGAACCACCTGCTGATCAATGTCTTCTCCAAAGACGCGGCGATTCTTGAACAAGCTGAAATTTTCGACCTGAAAGGCCAACCCCAGCCAGACGAAGACGCGACCCTGCCTGCCAAATATGCTGGGCTTGACCGCTTTGAAGCACGCAAGCAGATCGTTGCCGATATGGACGCCCTGGGCCTACTGGAGCAGGTAGAAGCCGTTAACAACACCCTGCCCTACGGTGACCGTTCCGGCGATGTCATCGAACCGCTGCTCACCGACCAGTGGTTTGTGGCCGTAGAGTCTCTTGCCAAGCCCGCTATCGAAGCGGTGGAAAACGGCGACATCCAGTTCGTGCCCAAGAACTACGAAAACATGTACTTCGCTTGGATGCGCGATCTGCAGGATTGGTGTATCTCACGCCAGCTGTGGTGGGGCCACCGCATTCCGGCTTGGTACGATGCCGAAGGCAATGTCTACGTTGCCCGCACAGAAGAGGAAGCCCGCGAGAAGCACGGTTTGACTGCCGAGGTGGCGCTGACCCAAGACGAAGATGTCCTCGACACCTGGTTCAGCTCAGGCCTGTGGACGTTTGGCACCCTGGGCTGGCCGGAAAAAACCCCGGAGCTGGAAACCTTCCACCCCTCCAGCGTACTGGTCACCGGTTTCGACATCATCTTCTTCTGGGTCGCTCGGATGATCATGATGACGCTGAAATTCACCGGCGAAGTACCCTTCAAAACCGTTTATGTGCACGGTTTGGTACGCGACGGTCAGGGTCAGAAAATGTCCAAATCCAAGGGCAACGTGCTAGACCCTATCGATCTGATCGACGGCATCACGCTCGATGAACTGCTGGAAAAGCGCACCGGCAATATGATGCAGCCAAAACAGGCCAAGGCGATTGCTAAAGCCACCAAAGACGAGTTTAAAGACGGCATTGAAGCCCACGGCACCGATGCGCTGCGCTTTACGTTCCTCTCCCAAGCCACCACCGGGCGCGATATCAAGTTTGATATGAACCGCTTGGATGGCTACCGCAACTTCTGCAACAAGCTGTGGAACGCCTCGCGCTATGTGCTGATGAATGCCGAAGGTGAAGATTGCGGCACCAGCGGCGAAGAGGTTGAGCTTTCCCTGGCTGACCGTTGGATTATTTCACAGCTACAGAAAACCGAAGCTCAGGTCACCAAGGCCATGGATGACTACCGCTTCGACCACGCTTCCCAAGCGCTGTATGAGTTTGTCTGGAACGAATACTGCGACTGGTACCTGGAGCTTTCCAAGCCTGTTTTATGGGACGAAAATGCCAGCGCCGAAGCTAAGCGTGGAACGCGCCGCACCCTGGTCCGGGTACTGGAAACTATCCTGCGCCTGGCCCACCCGATGATGCCCTATATCTCTGAAGAGATTTGGCAGCGCGTGGCACCGCTAGCGGGCACTTACGTGGGCGAAGGCGCCTCGATCATGCTCCAAGCCTGGCCGGAAGCTGACGAGAGCAAAATCGACGATCAGGCCACTCAAGATATCGAGTGGCTGAAAGGCGTGATCATCGCGGTGCGTAACATCCGCGCCGAGATGAATATTGCCCCGGGTAAACCGTTGGATGTACTGCTCACCAAGGGCAAGGCCGAAGACGCCGAGCGTCTGGAAAGCAACCGTCACTTCCTGGCCAAGCTGGCCAAGCTGGAAAGCGCCACTTGGCTGGCCAACCCAGACGACGCCCCGCTCTCGGCAACTCAGCTGGTCGGCGATATGGAAGTCCTGGTGCCGATGGCGGATTTAATCGATAAAGACGCCGAGCTTGCTCGTCTCGCTAAAGAGATCGAGAAGCAAGACAAACTGATCGGCGGCATTGAGAAGAAACTCGGCAACGATGGTTTTATCGCCAAAGCGCCGGTTTCCGTGGTGGAAAAAGAGCGTGGCAAGCTTGCTGAATTCCAAGCCGCCAAAAAGCTGCTGGAAGAGCAAAAGGCGAAAATCGCGAAGCTTTAAAAAAGCCCTGATTATGGCGCAACCCAAGACGGCACCTAATAAGGTGCCGTCTTGGGTTAGGTGCCCCGCTTGGCGGAACGCGTCAGGAACAAAACCGCTGACGGCCTGCCCATAGGTATTGGGCCATTAGAGCCTGATGGCCTAAGGGCGAGTCACTACCCTCTATCGAGTGACACTGCCCCGCATTCACCCATGGAGCTCACTCCCATATGACAACATTATCCAATAACGTCAGCAGCACGCTACCTACCATAGCGCCGCTGAACCCTGACCACCTATCGCTGTTTGAGCGAGAAGGGTTGACGGTCAAGCCCCTTGAACCGCTTGGCATTGAAATATACGGCGCCGATGTTCGCACCCGGCTCTCCAAGCCCGTTATTGAAGCTCTGGAAGTTGAAATGGCGCACCGCGGATTTATCGTCTTCAAGCACCAAACAGACCTTTCGGCGGATGAGCTGGTCAATGCCAGCAAATCGTGGGGTGCCGGAGAAATTCACTCGACCCATGGCGTCCACCCCGCCACGCCGGGTATGAACCGGGATATTTTCCGCTGCTCCAACGACAACCGCTACGGAATCCTAGGCGTTGGGCCCCAGTGGCATAACGACGGCAGCTTCGAGGCAGCGACGTTCTCTCACTCAGCCTACTATATGGCACGCGCCCCTGAGCAAGGCGGCGGCACTCACTTTGCCCATCAAGGCGCCGCCTTTGATGCGCTGCCAGAGGAAAAGCAAGCTTTCTGGGAGAGATTGGTGTCTGTTAACTCGGCTTCAGGCGTCAGTCATCCCGTTGTTCACACGCATCCCATTTCAGGACGCAAGAGCGTATGGCTCCACCTAGGCATGACCGGTGCGGTCATCGAACGGTTTCCCGAAAAAGACCTACCCATTGATGAACTGCAACAAGCACCGGCCTCTACCGATCAGCTTCGACTGCTCAACGAAGATGAGATGAAACAGCTTTTCAACGACTACAACGACCTATTAAATGCATCATTTGAGAAGCATTACGGCATACGGTATCACTACGACACCGGTGACCTACTGTACGTTGATAACTGGGCGCTAGCGCACCGGGCGGCGCCAGAGGCGCATATGTCCGCAGAAGAACAAGGACTGCGGATCATGGACCGTGTAACGGTGAAATCTAGACAGAACCTGGCGCCTCATTTTGGGTTGCCGCAGTACATC
>NZ_AHBC01000050.1:0-46005 GCF_000236625.2 Halomonas sp. GFAJ-1 | reverse complement strand
GTACAACTTTAAAAACCACGCCTCGGCGTGGTTTTTTGCTTTATCGCACAAAAGCTTAATCAATAAAAACTTAATTAACAAAAACTTATCTATACGAGAATAAAATGCTCCTATGGATTATTTACACAAAACATATACAAAGAGTTGTACAAAAACCTATAATAATTCCAACTACATGATAAAGTGCCTCAACGGCGCCTAGGGAGCAGGCTCAATGTTGTCCTCAGCATCTCGTTTCAACGCCATGAAAATCAGCACCCGGCTAACTATCGCCTTTTCGGCACTGCTGGCACTGCTGGTTATTCTCACAAGCGCAGGCATTTACCAAGTTAATCAAATCGACCGTGGCCTCACGTCGATTAACGATGTGAACGGCGCTAAACAACGCTTGGCGGTGGACTGGCGTGGCAGCGTGCATGACCGTGCCATTGTGCTGCGAGATATCGTGATAACTGCCGGTGATGGCAATCTTAATGCGCTGGGAAGTGAAATCGAGCGCTTGCGCGATGCCTACGACACGGCGTCAGCCGGCATGTCACAGGTGACCAGTGAATACACGGGAAGTGCACAAGAACAGAGCCTACTCAGCAGTATTAACGAGCAGAAAACAGCTACTCACGAGCTTGCCGACCAGGTCATCAGCGCCCGTCAAGCGGGCGAATATGACAACGCCCAACGGCTGATGCTTGAACAGGCCGGGCCCGCTTACACAGAGTGGTTAAACCGCATTAATCAGTTTATTGATTTACAAGAGCAGATTAACAACGCCACCACAGCGGAGGCGCGCGATACGGCGTCAGGCTTTCAGCTGCAGATGCTAGGGTTGACGCTATTTGCACTATTAGTGGGTGGCTTAATTGCCGTGTTTTTATCTCGTCAACTGTTACGTGAGCTGGGCGCAGAGCCTCATGAGGTAAAAGCTTTTGCTGAAGCCATTGGCCGCGGCGAGCTGGCGACTAAAGGCCGTTTAAAGAAAGGCGACAACCACAGCATCATGGCGTCCCAGGTGGTGATGGCAAAGCAATTGCAAGATATTGTGACCCAGGTACGCGCCTCTGCCGAAGCGGTTGCCTCCAATAGCGAGCAAATCGCTGAAGGCAACAATGATCTTGCATCACGTACCGAACAGCAGGCGAGCGCCCTAGCGGAAACGGCCTCAGCGATGGAAGAACTCAACAGCACGGTGAAGCAAAACGCCGATAACTCTGCCCAAGCCAGCCAAGAAGCGACCAGTGCTTCTAAAACCGCCACCCAGGGTGGCGAAGCCGTCCATCAAGTCGTCGCCACGATGAATGACCTGAACAAGAGCTCGCAGGAGATCGCTGGCATTATTTCCACCATTGACTCGATTGCTTTTCAAACCAACATATTGGCGCTAAACGCCTCAGTAGAAGCAGCACGTGCCGGAGAACATGGCCGCGGCTTTGCAGTGGTGGCAGAAGAGGTGCGCAAGTTAGCTCAGCGTAGCGCCGACGCCGCTCGCGAAATTAATAAGCTTATTTCCAGCAACCTGGAGCGCGTTAATCACGGTAATGAACGCGCCGAAGAAGCCAGTAAATCCACCGAAGAGATTGTCGCTGCCATCGCCCGCGTGACCAGCATTATGCAAGAGATCAGCCACGCCAGCGCTGAACAGAGTGCAGGTGTACAAGAAGTAGGGCAAGCCGTCACAGAGATGGACCAGGTTACCCAGCAAAACGCCGCCCTGGTAGAAGAGAGCGCAACGGCTGCCAACAACCTGCGTCAAAATGCCCACCAACTACTCCATGCGATGGGGGTTTTCAAACTACCTGCGAGCGCGGCCCAGCCAGCCGCACCTCTTCGCCCTAATCATGCCCTTCAGAATAAGGCTGCCCACGTACTCCCCTCAAACAAACAGGCGGCTGAGCCTGAATGGGAAAGTTTCTAATAATAATTAACCAATATAACACTAACCCAGCCGCTAGCTATTGAGTGCAAGCGTGGCATCCTTATGCAAGATGCCACGCTTAAGCCTGATTCACGAGGTTATGATGAAGCCCTCTAAAAGCCTTCTGATGGTATTTTTACTGCCTATTTTAATGATTGTATTGCCTGCCGTTTTGCTACTAATCATTGCACTACAAGTATCTCAAGAAGAGTCGCTGCAAAATCACCAGCTACAAGCTAACGATTTAGATACGTTGGTACAGATGGCTACCTTTGATCGTCAACTGGGCGATCTTCACCAGCGGATGACGGACGTACTCAGCCGCGTTGAGGATGTCAATTTAAGTGCCATGCAGCGTTACGCCGAATATGGCGTTATTAACCAAGAACTTACTCAAATAAGGAACAACATTGACCGGCTGGCGACATCCCCCCTTATTTTCGACCTCAGTCAAGAAAGCGCTGATGCTCTGCAACGCGTGTTTCATCAATACCGAAGTTTTATCAGTATGGCCAACGAAGCAGCGACCCTTAATCAGGGTGAGCCTAGCTTTTACCTCCAAGAGGCACAGCGCCACTTCACTACGTTTAATCTATTTTCACAGCAGATATTTGAGGAACTCACGTTACGCGCCAGTGCTCGGCATCGTGAGTCTTACAGTGCGCTGACTAACACGCGTGCCTCCATTCTCTGGATTGGTCTGGGCCTTTTTGCACTGCTGATTAGCGCAGCCTTATTCGCAGCATGGCGGATTAACCGACGCTTAATAACCGTCGGCGATGCCATCTTAGCGCTTTCTGATAACCACCAACCGCTGCCCGATTTGCAGCGCGTAGAACGATTAAGCCGGAAGCATATTGGGCCACTTCAGCGTATCGCGGTGGCGCTCCTCTCATTACGCGATACAGAGCAGAAGCGTCGTCACGCTGAGCGCCAGGTGCATCAGTTGGCCTATTACGACTCGCTCACCGGCCTGCCCAACTGGCGTTTAATGAAAGAGCACCTTCAACACTCACTGGAAACCAACAGCCAAACCAACACCTATGGTGCGCTCGCATACGTGGATGTAGATGAATTCAAGCGCATAAACGATAGCACTGGTCACCAAGCAGGCGATGAGCTTCTCAATCAAATGGCTGAACGGCTCCAAAACCTTGGGCAACAGTCTGCCACCATTGGGCGCTTAAATGGGGATGAATTTGCCATCATCATCGACGGATTAGATAGCGACAAGTTGAAAGCCGCCGAAAAAGCAGAGCTGTTCGCTAGCCAGGTAGCGCACACACTTACCCAGCCTTACTGCCTAGATGGTCATTACCAGTTCTTAAACGTTAGCCAAGGGCTTGTACTGTTTAAGGGTATTGACGATAGCGTAGATAGCCTATTTCAGTATGCGAATTCAGCGGTTCATTTTGCTAAGCGCGCGGGTCAGAACAGTATCCGGTTTTATGACCCTGCGGTTCAGGCTCAGCTTGAAAGTCGCACTGAGCTTGAGCGAGACCTGCGCTTGGCTATCGAGAACAAAGAGTTTGTGCTGGTTTATCAGATTCAGGTGGATAGCCAGGGTAGCGCCATTGGTGCTGAAGCCTTGATTCGCTGGCAGCACGCCACCCGCGGCTTTGTTTCTCCGGGCGCGTTTATTCCCCTGGCGGAAGAGACAGGACTCATTGTACCCATTGGCAATTGGGTACTTCACGCTGCCTGCGAGCAGTTGGTCGCCTGGCAAGCCGATGAGCACACCAAAGATTTAGTGTTAGCAGTTAATGTGAGCGCCAAGCAGTTCCAGCAGCCTACCTTTGTAGACGATGTAGCTCACGCCCTTGAGGTAAGCGGCGCGTCACCGCACAAGCTTAAACTGGAACTCACTGAAAGCACGGTGATCGGCAAAATCGACGATATCATTGCCCGCATGTACCAGCTGAAAGCGCTTGGCATCAGTTTCGCGATGGACGACTTTGGCACTGGTTACTCGTCGCTTCAGTATTTAAAACGGCTACCCTTGGACCAGATCAAAATTGACCAATCGTTTGTCCGCGACCTACATCATGACGCAGACGATATGGCGATTGTAGAAACCATTATCGCCATGGGCCGCTCGCTGGGGCTTAATGTGATTGCTGAAGGGGTAGAAACCATGGAGCACTGGAAGTGCTTAAACGACCACCAGTGCCACGCCTACCAAGGCTATTACTTTTGTAAGCCGGTGGCGGCAGCGGAGATGGCTAACTACTGCCTAGCACCTCCGCCCACGCTCACTTAACCCGTCAATGTCGATACAGACATCTACTCGCCCGGCTGCCAGCCGTTAACAATGGGGTAGCGCCGGTCACGCCCAAAGCCCCTTGGTGTCACCCGCACCCCTACTGGCGCTTGCCGGCGCTTGTACTCACAGCGGTCGACAAGTTTGACCACTTTATACACATCTTCATGGTCAAAACCTGCCGCAATAATCGCCTCAGCGCTCATATCGCCTTCGATGTAGCGTACTAAAATGGCGTCCAGCACATCGTAATCAGGCAGCGAATCACTATCTTGCTGATCCGGCGCTAGCTCGGCACTGGGTGGGCGTTCAATCACCCGCTCAGGGATGGCCGGCGACTGCGTATTACGCCAGCGCGACAAGCGATACACCCAGGTTTTATACACATCTTTAATGGCGTTATAGCCGCCGACCATGTCGCCGTAAAGCGTCGCATAGCCCACCGCCATTTCACTTTTATTGCCCGTCGTTAATACCATCAGGCCTTTCTTGTTGGAGATGGCCATCAACAGCACACCACGGCAGCGAGACTGCAGGTTCTCTTCGGTGGTATCCCGTTCGGTGCCCGCAAAGCTTTCCGCCAGCGTCCCCATAAACGCCTCAACCATGGGTTCAATGGGCATGACATCGTAATGCACGCCGAGCATCTGGGCTTGCTCTGCGGCATCTTGCTTAGAGATATCCGCCGTGTAATGGTAGGGCATCATGACCGCCTGCACCCGCTGCGGGCCTAGCGCATCGACAGCAATCGCCAGGGAAAGCGCCGAATCAATGCCACCGGAAAGCCCGAGCACCACGCCTTCAAAGCCGCTTTTATTAACGTAGTCTCGCAGGCCAGTGACAAGCGCGCAGTAGAGGCTCTCTTCCGGCGCCACATCGGGCTCAATCTCTCCCGCCTGGGGCTCCCAGGTCGTGGCGCTGGTTTGCAACAGCTGAACCGGCATCAACCCCACCTGCCAATAAGGGGCAAGTACCTTCAGCTGGCCTTGGGCATCCACACAGCTAGAGCCGCCGTCGAATACCAGCTCATCCTGACCACCGATGGTATTCACATAAATAATCGGCAGCTGTACATCTTGGGCGTGCTCGGCTAACAGGCGCAGCCGTTCGGCGGGCTTGTCTTGGTGGTAAGGCGAGGCGTTTAAGCTGATGAGCACCTCAGCGCCTGCGTCTCGGGCGGCTTGGACTGGCGTGCCTTTCCATAGGTCTTCACAAATCAACAACCCAAGCTTAGCGCCTTTATGCTCGTATACCAGGGGCTGGGTGCCCGATGTGAAGTAGCGCTGCTCGTCAAATACTTGATAGTTGGGCAGTGCCTGCTTGGCGTACTCGGCTTCCCACTGGCCGTTATACAGCACGCCTGCCAAGTTGTAGCATTTGCCTTCCCGCACGCCTGGGTAGCCGATAATCACTAGCACATCCCGAGCGATTTTTTCCGCCATTTTGGCCCGCGCTTCACGCAGGCGAGCTTCCATGGAGGGTCGCAGTAACAGATCTTCCGGTGGGTAGCCGGATAAAAACAGCTCTGGAAAAACGACTATATCCGCCCCATGCTCGATCCTCGCTTCACGCACGGCTTCAATTGCGCGGGCAGCATTGCCGGGAATATCTCCCACTAAAGGGTCGAGTTGGGCCATAACCAGCGTTAAGTCTTGCATGGGCGTTAAAATCTCTTGAGAATCTTTAGGACTGAGTGGCACCTTACTAGGTGCATTGTCCCGCAAGGCTCGCCAACTGGCAAAGGCCATGCGGTGCGCATATGTCGCTTGCCCTTGTCACATCCCACCATGGGAGCAGAAAAAGGATGAACCTTTTGATTATTCGGCTGATTATTTTTGCCGTTATTTTTTATGCCGGTTTGAAGCTGTATGGCCTCTACCGCGAACGTCGGCTCTCTCACGAACAAAGCACCCTAAAACGCCACGAAGGCGGCCAAATGGTGCGCTGCCGCTGGTGCGAGGTGCACGTACCCGAAGATGAAGCGCTACGCGACAACGAACAGTGGTTTTGCTCCAGCGCCCATCGCGACCGTTTCCTGCAAGAGCAGCAGGACAAAGAGAACCGCGACTAGCACGGCCAAAAAGTAGCGTTGACGGTTTATGCCGTTAACCGCTTAGCGGTCGGCTGAAAGGGCGTCGGGTCGATCAATGCTTCACGCCCCAGCAACTGGTCGACCAGCACATGGGTAGACGCTGGAGCAAGCACCAAACCATTACGGTAGTGCCCCGCATTCACGTAAACATTGGGCCAACCGGGCAGCGCGCCAATAAAGGGCAACCCCTCAGGCGAGCCTGGCCGCAGGCCTGCCCAGTGGTGGGCAACAGGCAGCTTGGCAAGCGCAGGCACAATGCCTTCGGCACTTTTCTTGAGCGAGGCCAGCGCTTCAGCGTCGGTGGTTTTATCAAACCCTGCCTCTTCCAGGGTCGACCCTACCAAGATCAAGCCATCGCTGCGCGGAATGACATACCGGCCATCCTTTAAAATAACCCGCTGCACTAACCCCGGCGGCGCCTGATACGCAATCATTTGTCCCTTCACCGGGCGCACCGGTAGCTGAACACCTAGCTCAGCTAATAATTGGGCCGTCCAAGCACCGCCGCACACCACCAACCGCTCGGCTCGCCTATCGCCCTGGCTAGTAGCCACGCCG
Source organism: Halomonas sp. GFAJ-1 (assembly GCF_000236625.2). Taxonomy (NCBI): domain Bacteria; kingdom Pseudomonadati; phylum Pseudomonadota; class Gammaproteobacteria; order Oceanospirillales; family Halomonadaceae; genus Halomonas; species Halomonas sp. GFAJ-1. Next base: position 39,186 of record NZ_AHBC01000050.1, on the reverse strand, counting down.
GCGACCCTGCCTTCGTGCTTAATGAACCCGCTTACCGCACACTGCTCAACGAGCGTTACGCCGGGCATTGCGGCTAAACGCGCCCGCAGCGCCTGCCCCAAGCGCGGGTTACGCACGCTACCCAGGGTTGGCATCCAAAGTGCGTTACCCTCAGGTGCAGCTGCCTGGGGCTCTTTTTGGTGGACAAAAGCAGCGTCGACACGCTCAAGGGGCTTACCCAGCTGGCGCGCCCAGCCCAAAGCAGCGTCATCGTCGTCGACGTTCAGGTACAGCAGCCCTTTTTGGCGATACTCGGGGTCAATGCCCGTCTCTTCTAGTAAACGCAGCGCTAGTGTTGGATAGACCCCTTCCGACCACCGCGACAGCTGGGAAACCGGCGGCGCATAACGCCACGGGTACAGCGGTGAGACGATGCCCCCTCCTGCCCAAGACGCCTCTTTTCCACACGTGCCACGCTCTACCAGCGTGACGCTCTGACCCGCATCCGCTAGCTGCAGCGATGTCATCATACCGATGACCCCACCGCCGATAATTAAGAAATCGCTCACAAATCTTGTCCGTTTTGGCTTACATAAAAAACCATTAACGCCCTCTAGGATGAAAAGCAAAAGCCACTTGCGCTCCCCCACGCCACTACATCGACAGCCCACTAAAAGCCAATGGCCAGGAGGTAATATGCTTTTCCAACATGGCTTTGCTAATAACAGCAACAAGGGATTCACGTTGATCGAACTCACCATTGCGCTGCTGCTAATAGCGGCGTTAGCAGCGTGGGGAATACCTAACTTTCAAGCGTTTGGCCGCAACACGGCCCTCATCAGCGATATTAACAGAATGCAAACCGCTTTTTCGCTAGCACGAAACACAGCAATTACCCACCGCACCAGCGTCACGGTTTGCCCTGCCGACCCCAGCAGAAGTGCTTGTACCCACAATTGGAGTGAGGCCATTATGGTGCTGACAAACGATCTCTCTCGCCCTATCCGGCATGACGATATCGTACGGATTTTTCCTGCACAGGACAGCACAACGATTAAATACAGCCGAGGCTGGCGGCGCGTTAGCTATAATTCACTGGGGCAAACAAGCGGGTATAACGGGAGTTTTACGCTATGCACGCAGAGCAATGCAGGCCGAAAACTTGTGCTTAGCCAGTTTGGTCGGTTACGGGTAGATGATACGCCCATCCACTGCTAACTTTTTTCTGCCAACATGGATGAGCATTTCATAACTAAATACGGTGACTAAACTAACACTGCTAAATTACGCGATACCGTCTAAATAGCGTTCAGCATCCAGTGCTGCCATACAGCCGCTGCCTGCCGAGGTAATGGCTTGGCGATAGATATGATCCATCACATCACCACAGGCAAACACGCCCGGCACGCTGGTGGCAGTTGCGTTGCCTTCCAGGCCAGAGTTCACCTTGATATAGCCGCCGTTCATTTCAAGCTGGCCTTCAAAAATGCCTGTGTTAGGGCTATGGCCAATGGCGATAAACAGCCCAGGCGCGTGAATCTCTTTGGTAGCGCCATCTTTGGTCGATTTTACCCGCACACCGGTAACACCGCTGTTATCGCCCAGCACCTCTTCCACTTCATAGAACCATTCGAGGGCAATTTTGCCCGCCTCCGCTTTCTCGAACAGCTTGTCCTGAAGGATTTTTTCTGCCCGCAGCGTGTCGCGGCGGTGTACCAAGGTGACCTTTGAAGCGATGTTGGAAAGGTACAGCGCTTCCTCAACGGCGGTATTGCCCCCACCCACCACAATCACTTCCTGGTTACGGTAGAAGAAACCATCGCAGGTGGCGCAAGCCGACACTCCTTGGCCCATAAACTGCTGCTCAGTGGGCAAGCCGAGGTAACGCGCGCTGGCACCGGTGGCAATAATCAGCGCATCGCAGGTGTAAATACCGCTATCCCCTTTCAAGGTGTACGGTTTTTCACCTAAGCTGACCTCGTTGATGTGATCAAACAGCACTTCGGTGTTAAAGCGCTCGGCGTGCTGCTTCATACGCTCCATCAACTCTGGCCCTTGCACCCCCTGGGCATCGCCAGGCCAGTTATCCACATCGGTTGTGGTGGTCAATTGGCCACCCGCCTGCAAACCGGTAATCAGCAGCGGCTTTAAATTAGCGCGTGCGGCATACACCGCCGCGGTATAACCGGCAGGGCCGGAACCCAAAATAATCAAACGTTCATGACGCGTTTCCATGACACCACCTTTGGTCACAATTGGGCAGAGTTCGTTGCCAGAATTTGTTGAAAGAGAGTCTGCCTGAAATGGCGTCAAGTACAAGCAATTACAAGGGTTAACCTAGGCCATTAGGCAAAGATGGCTTGAAAGGCATGGATGAAACACCATGTACTGAGGGTAGAAGACGACACTAATGACAACACTATTATTAGGGTGGGCCATACTGGAGACAGCAGTGACCATCGCGCGTAGCGTGTTACGTCGCTAACGCCAAGCAATCAGAGGAGAAGGCCATGAGCAAGATACCCGATACGCAGCATACGTTAGAAGTGGGCAGCCAGACGTACCACTATTACAGCCTGCCCAAAGCCGCTGAAGCCCTCGGCAATATCGACCGGCTTCCCAAAACGCTCAAAATTCTACTCGAAAACCAACTGCGCTTTGCCGATGATGAAAGTGTCGACGTCGACGACATGCAGGCGCTGGTAGATTGGCAAAAAGAGGCGAAATCCAGCCGCGAAATCGGCTACCGCCCTGCGCGGGTGTTGATGCAGGATTTCACTGGCGTACCCGGCGTTGTAGATTTAGCATCGATGCGCGCCGCCGTTGAAAAGCTTGGCGAAGATCCCGCACGTATCAACCCCCTTTCCCCCGTTGACTTGGTCATCGACCACTCGGTCATGGTCGACAAGTTTGGCAACGCAGCAGCGTTCCAAGAGAACGTCGACATCGAAATGCAGCGCAATGGCGAGCGCTACGAGTTTCTGCGCTGGGGCCAGCAGGCGTTTGATAACTTCAGCGTTGTGCCCCCTGGCACCGGCATTTGTCACCAGGTTAACCTGGAGTACCTAGGCCGCACCGTATGGACGAAAGAGGAGGACGGCAAAACCCTTGCCTACCCAGACACCCTCGTTGGCACCGATTCTCACACCACCATGATTAACGGCCTAGGCGTACTGGGTTGGGGTGTGGGCGGCATCGAAGCCGAAGCCGCCATGCTGGGCCAGCCAGTCTCCATGCTGATACCCGAGGTCATTGGCTTCAAGCTGACCGGCAAGCTGCGCGAAGGCATTACCGCCACCGACCTAGTGCTTACTGTTACCGAAATGCTGCGCAAAAAAGGCGTGGTAGGTAAATTTGTTGAGTTCTACGGCGATGGCCTAAAAGACCTGCCATTAGCTGACCGAGCGACGATTGCCAACATGGCTCCTGAATATGGCGCCACCTGCGGCTTCTTCCCCGTGGATGACGAAACACTCAACTATCTGCGCTTAACCGGCCGTGAAGACCAGCAGGTTGCTTTGGTAGAGGCGTACAGCAAAGCCCAGGGCCTGTGGCGCGAGCCAGATGATGAGCCGATCTTCACCGACTCTCTCAGCCTGGACATGACCGAAGTAGAAGCAAGCCTCGCAGGCCCTAAACGCCCCCAAGACCGGGTGGCACTAAAGGATATGGCGGGAGCCTTCGACAAGTTCATGCAAGAGGACACCAACGCCGATTCAACCGCAAAAGGGAAGCTCTCCTCAGAAGGCGGGCAAACCGCGGTGGGCGCTGATCGTAGCTTTAAGCATGACACCAGCCAAGACGTAAAACTCAACGACCAAGATTTCAACCTTGACCCTGGGGCGGTGGTCATTGCCGCGATTACCTCCTGTACCAACACCTCCAACCCCAGCGTGATGATGGCGGCAGGGCTGCTGGCCCGCAACGCACGTAAAAAAGGCTTAACCACCAAACCCTGGGTGAAAACCTCGCTCGCGCCCGGCTCTAAAGTCGTCACCGACTATTTGGCCGCAGCCAATTTAAGCGACGACCTGAACGCCCTGGGCTTTAACCTCGTCGGCTATGGCTGCACTACCTGTATCGGTAACTCGGGGCCGCTGCCCGATGAGATTGAAACCGCGATTAACAACGGTGACTTAGCCGTTGCCTCGGTGCTCTCGGGTAACCGTAACTTTGAAGGTCGCGTTCACCCGCTAGTTAAAACCAACTGGCTGGCCTCACCGCCCCTAGTGGTTGCTTACGCGCTGGCAGGCAACGTGCAGTGCAACTTAACCACCGACCCACTGGGCCATGATGACGACGGCAGCCCGGTGTACCTGAAAGATATCTGGCCTTCTCAAGCGGATATCGCAGGCGCGGTTGAGAAAGTCAATACAGAGATGTTCCGTAAAGAGTACGGCGCGGTGTTTGAAGGCGACGATACTTGGAAAGCAATCAAGGTTCCCGAAAGTAAGGTTTACCAGTGGCCGGAGTCAACCTACATCCAGCACCCGCCTTTCTTTGAAGGCATGCAGCGCGAACCCGACGCTATTGAAGATGTGAAGGGCGCCCGAGTACTCGCCATGCTGGGCGACTCAGTGACCACCGACCACATCTCACCTGCTGGTTCTATTAAACCTGACAGCCCTGCTGGACGTTACTTGCAGGAGCACGGTGTAAAGCCCGTTGACTTTAACTCCTACGGCTCTCGTCGTGGCAACCATGAAGTGATGATGCGCGGCACCTTCGCCAACGTGCGCATTAAAAACGAGATGCTGGATGGCGTGGTGGGCGGCGAAACGCGCCACGTACCTAGCGGGGAACAGATGGCGATTTACGACGCCGCCATGAAGTACAAAGAGGAAGGCGTACCGCTGGTGGTTATTGCAGGTAAAGAGTACGGCACCGGCTCCTCGCGGGATTGGGCGGCCAAAGGCACGCGCTTATTAGGCGTGCGCGCGGTGATTGCCGAATCCTTCGAGCGCATTCACCGCTCTAACCTAATCGGCATGGGAGTAGTACCGCTGCAGTTCCCCGAAGGAGAAAGCCGCGAAACGCTAGGGCTGACCGGCGATGAGGAGGTTTCTATCGCTGGCTTAAGCGATTTAAGCCCCGGTGGCACAGTGCAAGTCGTGATCAAAAACGGTGACGGCGAACGTACCGTTGATGCCAAGTGCCGAATTGATACGGTCAACGAACTGGCTTACTACCGCCACGGTGGTATCCTTCACTACGTGCTGCGCAAAATGATCGGCGCAGCCTAAGGGTAAAACCTACCAATGCTTGCATGCCCCCACCTCGGTGGGGGCTTTTTTTTGCGTTCAGGCGTCGCTTCTACAATTAGAACGCGCGACGGCGGTAGGTACGGTACTCCGGCGACCAGCTCGCGCTTTCAATCCGCTCACGCAGCTCCGTACCGCTGGTTTTGAGCGCCACGCCGTTTTGCTGTGCTTGCGCCGCCACCTCAAAAGCAATCGATTTACTGATATCGCGGATACGCGACAGCGGCGGCAACAGCGCACCTTTACCCTCTTTAACAATCGGCGCCTCGCGTGCAAGCGCACGGGAAGCGCTCATTAACATCTCATCCGTAACACGGCTCGCGCGCGCTGCCACTACACCCAGGCCAATGCCGGGGAAAATATAGGCATTGTTGCACTGGGCGATGGGGTAAGTGCGCCCGTTATGCACCACCGGCGCAAAGGGGCTACCGGTGGCGACCAGTGCTTGGCCATCGGTCCAGCGAATAACGTCTTCGGGGACGGCCTCTGCCTGAGAGGTGGGGTTCGAAAGCGGCATAATGACCGGGTGCTCGCAGCCCGCATGCATGGTGCGCACCACCTGCTCGGTGAAGATGCCCCGCTGGCCACATACGCCAATCAACACCGTCGGTTTAATGTGAGCGATGGTCTCTTCCAAGCCTTGGCCGTTCCAGCCAGCCACTAACCCAGGGTCGTGGGCTAAGCGGCGTTGGAAATCCCGCTGCCAAGACTGATCCGATGTCATTAAGCCTTCACGATCAACGACAAAAATGCGTGCGCGCGCCTCGCTTTCCGTCAACCCCTCGGCTTGCATCGACACAATCACCTGCTCAGCAATGCCGCAGCCCGCTGAACCGCCGCCGACAAACACCACACGCTGCTGGGCGATCGTTTCTTCACGGGCCTGGCATGCCGCCATCAGGGTGCCCACCACCACAGAAGCGGTGCCCTGCACATCGTCGTTGAAGCAGCATAGCTCATCACGGTAGCGCTCCAGCAGTGGCACCGCGTTGGCCTGGGCGAAATCCTCAAACTGCAGTAGCACGTTAGGCCAACGACGTTTCACAGCGGTAATAAACTCCGCCATAAAGGCGTCGTACTCTTCTTGCCCTACCCGCTCATGGCGCCAGCCCATATACATCGGGTCATCCAGCAGTGCTTTATTATTGGTGCCCACATCAATCATGATCGGCAGTGTATACGCCGGGCTAATGCCGCCGCAGGCGGTATACAGCGCCAGCTTACCAATGGGGATTCCCATGCCGCCGATACCCTGGTCACCTAAGCCTAGAATCCGCTCGCCATCGGTCACCACGATCACTTTGACGTTATCTTTGGTGGCACTGCGCAGAATATCATCCAAATACTCGCGATCCGGATAGCTGATAAACAGCCCCCGGTGGTTGCGGTAAATGTTAGAGAACTCCTGGCACGCCTTCCCCACCGTAGGCGTATAGATAATCGGCAGCATCTCTTCTAAGTGCTGAGAAACCAAACGGAAGTAAAGCGTTTCGTTATCGTCTTGGATAGCGCGCAGATGAATATGCTTTTCAAGGTCGCTATTGCACTGCTGGTACTGGCGGTACGCCCGCTCTAGCTGGTCATCAATGGTTTCTACTTTTTGGGGCAGTAAACCCATCAAATTAAAGGCCAGCCGCTCTTCTTGAGTAAACGCGCTGCCTTTGTTCAATAGCGGCATTTCGAGTAAAGAAGGACCAGCGTAAGGAAGGTACAAGGGGCGTTTATTTGGGGTGGTCATGAGCGCTCTCTACTTTATATATCGATACACTGTGTTTCATGCTGGCACTGTCGGCGCTTTACTGCACAGCAACAAAGCGCCGACAGTGCCACCAAATGTAGTAATGTACCACGGAGAGGTGTTTAACGTAGCCAATGTTGTATTTTTACAACAGCATCTATGCCTGTGTGACTAGCAGTGCAAACGTCAAGCACCCACCACTGCTCCCGCTCTTTATTTTTTACTCACAAAACATACGATTAGCCTGCCCCGGCACACACTGCGCTGTACAGAATCACTCGGCTAAACTGGTCATCCCACTATGGCGCCCCCCGTTTAAACGAAAATGCCCCAGCGCTGTCGGTTAGGAACCGCGCCGGGGCATTAACATCGCCACGTTAATCAACAATCACGCGGTATTAGGCATTAACAGCTTTTGGCAACAGGCTTGCGCCCTTCCACGCCGTCAAAGAAAAACGGGCGCAGCTTAACCCCCACCATATTCCCGGCGAAAGCCGCAACCATCCATACCCAGCCATGCAAGCTGCCGGACGCAATACCACTGAAGTAAGCGCCAATGTTGCAGCCAAACGCTAAGCGTGCCCCGTAGCCCAGCAGAATGCCGCCAATCACGGCGGCCAGTACGGATTTAAACGGGATACGGAAGTTAGGTGCAAAACGGCCTGCCAAGCTTGCCGCCGCCAGCGCCCCCAGCATAATGCCTACGTTCATTACCGTGGTAATGTCGCTCCACACGCTGGCTTCTAACGCGGCGGCGTTGCCCGGCGCTTGCCAATAGCCCCACTGGCTAACATCGCCACCCACTAGCTCAAAGCCTTTAGCCCCCCACAGCGCAAAGGCTGCCGTAATGCCCCATGGGCGCCCCGCCAGTGCCAGCGTTGCGAAGTTCAGCAGTGCCAGTGCTACCGCACCGGCCACCAACGGCCACGGGCCGGTAAGCCACCGCTCTACGCCGGGCTTATCAATCATCGGCGCCTGCTCTAACTGCCCGTGGCGGCGTTTTTCCATAATCACCGTAAACACAGCAATGGCCGCAAACAGCACCAGGCTGATGCTGATTCCGCCGCCGACACCCGCCACATTCACCAGCGATACGGGTTGAAACGCAGGCAAGCTTTGCCACCATGCAAAATGCGCAGAACCAATCACCGAACCAACAATAAAGAACAGCAGCGTAATGAGCATGCGGGCATTACCGCCACCGGCGGTGAACAGCGTGCCCGACGCACAGCCGCCGCCTAACTGCATCCCCACCCCAAAGATAAACGCCCCAAACAGTACCGAAATACCAATAGGTGAGACAAAGCCGCGTACCTCGGTACCAAACAGCGTGCCCGCACCCAGCGCCGGGAAAAACAGCACCACCGCAATGGCCAGCATGATCATTTGGGCGCGAAGGCCACGCCCGCGGCGCTCAGTGATAAACACCCGCCATGCAGCGGTAAAGCCAAACGCCGCATGGTATAGCACCATGCCTAGTAGGCCACCCACAATCATAAGCAGGCCCGTATTGGCGCTAAACACCACGCCAATGACCAACGCTCCCAACACAATCGCCGCCGTGGCGAGTAGCGGCACACGATAGTTCGTGGAAACCGCTGCAGAGGTTATAGCCATAATTCACCTTCTCGAAACGCCAAAAGCGCCTGCTAGAAAAGCAGGCGCTTGGCTCAATGGTATAATCGTTAAAGCCTACCGCTGGCAGCAGACCGCTGGAAATTCTTTATCTAACAGTGCATATATCAAAAAAGAATATACTTCCCCCTCACACTACCGCTTCGACCACCTGGTTGCGCCCAGCACGCTTTGCTTGATATAAGGCGAGATCCAGCCGCTTAATGCACTGGGAAGGGGTATCGTCAGCATGTAACAGGGTAACGCCTAAACTAGCCGTAATCGCTCCTGCGCTAAAAGTGTGCTCAGCGATTAACTGCCGTAAGCGCTCTGCTAGCTGGAACCCATCAGCGAGGGTCGTATCAGACAACAGCATGACGAACTCCTCACCACCCCAGCGGGCAAGCAAGTCTTGCACCCGCAGGTGTTGCTGAAGTAGCCGAGTGATGTCAATCAGCACCTGGTCGCCCACATCGTGGCCGTAGGTATCGTTGACTAACTTAAAGTGGTCGATATCCAGCAAGATCAGCGCCGTGTTAACCCCACTACGCCGACGCCTAGCGAGGGCTTTATCGACTTCCTCATCGAAACGTTTACGGTTATAAATGCCCGTCAGGTGGTCGGTAACAGCACTGTGCGCAAGCTGCGCTTCTAGGCGTTTTTGCGCGGAAATATCGCGGATCATCGAGGATGTCTGCGCGACCCGGCCACTATCATCGTAATGAACAATAATGACCTGGGAAACAGGCACTTCCTCACCTGAAGAGGTTAACAGCGCCGTCTCGCCTTGCCAAAGGCCGTCGCGCAGAGCGGTTGGCAAGGCCTCCTGCTCAATGCGCTGCGCCGCCCACTCTGGATGAAAGCGGCGAATGGTCGCTGAAAGACTGCCTGTCTCTTCAGGCAAGCCATAACGCTGCCAACCGCACTGTAGGTCATCGTCTTTTTTCACACACGTGGTGGGCAGGCCATGAAAGCGCCGTCCGGCGTTGTTCATATACAGCATGGCGCCGTCCGGGCCATGCATCGTGATGAGGTCGGAGGTGCTGTCGAGAATCGCCACTAAACGGCGCAAGTTATTCTCAAGGTTGGTTTGTTCGGTTATATCCTGCACGGAGCCTAGCATCCTAAGTGCCCGACCGTGTGGGTCGAACTCTATCTGGCCCCGCTCATGAACCGTGCGCTCCTGCCCATCCGGGCGCACAATGCGGTGTATCACCTCATAAGGCGCCCCTCGCATGGCGCGATTAAACGCTGCCTGCACCCGCTCCCGGTCATCCGGGTGCACTGTTAGTAGAAATAGATCGTGGGTTATCGGCTCATCACGGGGGCGGCCAAAGATGTGATAGACCTGCTCGCACCAGCATATCTCGCCGCTCTCAAAATCAGACACCCAATTACCTATCTGGGCAATACGGTGCACATCAAGCAGGTCTTTCTCTCGCTGTAACAGCGCATTACGCTGGGCCTCACGCTCGCTGATGTCGCGAATCGTGGCCTGTAAGACAACGCCATCCGGCAGTTTCAGCCGGGAAAGCATAATCTCCGCCGGAAACTCCCTACCATTGAGGTCGCGAAGCCACCACTCCAGCGCCATTTCGCCTTTGCTAAACGCTTGCTGAATATAGGCATTGCCCAGCGCTTCACTGCACTGGCCACTGGGCTGTGTTGGCGGTGAGAAACAGAGGATATCCAACGCAAGCAACTGGGCACGATCTTCAATAGCCAATAGCGCCAACGCAGAGGGGTTAGCGTCAACAAGACGTCCGTGCTTAAAAAATAGAATTGCTTCGCGGGATTGCATAAACGCCGCCCAGTAACGTTTGAGCAGCGCTAATTCGGCGATGTTGCTGGAGCCGCCCTGAAGCATTGTGTCCATTCAGTCGTCCTTCCTAAGCACAATAAGCATCTAATTTTTGTTATGCACTTTATCATTTTGTGACTGCAATAGGTTAAGAAAACCTCATACTAACGTATTGAACTATCGGCGTAGTTAGCACTGAACAGGGCAGGGTTAAAGTGCTCAATAGGCACCGGGCGCCCAAACAGATAACCTTGATAGGCGCTACACCCCAGCCCGGCTAGCACCTCTCGCTGCTCTTCGGTTTCTACCCCTTCGGCAATTACCGACAGGTTTAAGCTTTTCGCTAAGGCGATAATGGTGGCTGCAATGGGCGTGGCCTGCATATCCCGCGTTAAATCGCGCACAAAGGCGATATCGATTTTAAGCGTATCCAATGGCAATGACTGTAAATACGCCAGTGACGAGTACCCTGTGCCAAAATCATCTAGTGCAAAACGCACCCCCAACTTGCGCAGCTGAGACATCTTAGCAATAGTGCCTGCCGGGTCGCTGAGCAGCAGCGATTCGGTGAGTTCCAGCGTGAGAAGCTTTGCAGGCGCCGTGAACTGATTCATTGCAGCGATAACCTGATCGACAAAGTCAGGCTGCTGAAACTGCCGAACGCTCACATTGATGGAAAGCTTAATGTCCCGATAACGCGGGTCATGCTGCCATTCACCTAATATCCGGCAGCCCTCCCTAAGCACCCAGTGCCCCAACGGCAGAATCAAACCGGTCTCTTCTGCGATAGGGATAAAACTCCCAGGCGATATCTGCCCCCGCGCCGGGTGTTGCCAGCGCACCAACGCTTCGGCACCCTGCGAACGCCCACTAGCATCTACCTGGGGCTGAAGGTGAAGAAGAAGCTCGCCGTGGCCGATGGCATAGCGAAGCTCACGCTCAAGCGTATGCCGCTCCTCTAATTCACGCTCAAAGGCGGTGCAGAACAGGCTCGGTTTTCCGTCGCGCTGGCGCTTCGCCTCCACCAGCGCCAACCCTGCGCGCTTAAACAGCAGTGCAGCGCCCTCCTGCTGTTTCGGCGAGAAAATCAACATTCCCACGTTAAAGCGGCAGGGGTAGGTGTGGCCGTGTAGCTGATAGTCAGCGGTAAGCGTCGCTAAGCGCTCATCGGTCAAACGTCGCGCAGCCTGTTCGGCGATTTCCATCGATGTAAGGGGAAGCGATGTAAGCAGCGCAAACTCATTGCCATCCAAACGCGCCACAAATTGGCCCGGGCAAGCCCCATGCTGCAGCCGCTGTGACAACTGGCGCAGCAGTTCATCGCCCACATCTTGACCAAGACTATCGTTAAGCACTTTAAAGCGGTCAATATCGAACAGTACTAACAGCGCTAACCGATGCGGCGCGGCGTTGGAGTGCCCACACTCTGCTAACCGCTCCTGTAGCGCACGGCGATTAGGCAGCTCTGTTAGCGAATCGTGGTACGCCAAATAACGGATGCGCTGCGCGGCCTGTTGCTCTTCGGTGCGGTCGCTTAGCAGGGCCACATAGTCCCACTCATCACTGTTTGCGTAAGTGACTCGGCTAACGCTAAGCCACGCTGGAAAGCGCCGGCCATCGCGGTGGCGCGCCTGAATTAACCCTCGCCACTCCCCCTGAGAGGCAAGGGAGTGTTGAATTTGCGTATTCAGCGAGTGGCTATCATCGCTGTAAGCAAGCTGGCGTAGAGAAAAGCCGAGGGAGTGCTCAGCATCAAGCCCTAACAAGCGTTCAAACGCGGCGTTGCAAAGGCGAATACGGGCGCTATGATCAAACAGTACAACCCCGTCCTGCAGTGCAGAAAGCACCTCCAATAAGCGCGTCCGGGTCATGTGTTCGTGACGCTCGCTGGCATCTAAACGCCGCCGCACCCAGCTTGCCGTCAACGTGAGTAAAGCAATAAACAGCGCCATACCGCCAATCAGGTAAATGAGGCCCGCATGCTCAACGGCCTCCTCTGTGTGCGCTCCCACTTGAGGCACAAACCACGCAGCCCCCATGGCCACGTAGTGCATCCCACAAATAGCCACCGAAGCACACAGCGCGGCGATAAATGCGCAGCGTCGCGAACGCTGCATGCCCCACTCCTGGCGGCATAGGCGATAGGCATAAACGGTGAGCACCCCCAGCCCTACGGCCACGGCTAATGAGAGCAGAAAGAGGTCAACCGCGTAGTAAAGGGTGGCAGGCAGTTGCATGGCGGCCATGCCGGTGTAGTGCATAATGCCAATACCCAGCCCAAGCCCCGCCCCAGCCCACACCACCGCGCGGTGGGGCAGTGCCTCCCGGGAGAGCACGGCCATGGCCCCTAAACTACCCAGTATCGCTGGAAAAATAGAGAGCGCCGTGAGTAGCGGCGCATGGGAGACGGGGAAATCCAACCGATAGGCGTGCATGCCAATAAAATGCATACTCCAAACGCCCAACCCCATTACGCTAGCGCCTGCTAGCAGCCATATTCGCCGCCAGCTTGCCCGCTGGGCCTTACCCACTAATTTAATGATATCTAAACCGGCGTAGCAGGCCGCAAGGGCGATCACCCATGACAGGAGCACTAAGTGGGGTATGTAATGACCTTGAACAGCATTTAACGCAGAGGGATCAACGAGCAGGTTAGACACAATGGGCATGAAGAACCTTTCTGATAAGGGCTTTAGATAGCTACTTTTGTAATGCCTTAATTCACCTCACTTTCACCCCGACTAAGGGCAGCCTCTTATACCTTGCGTGGCAAAATAGGGCATAGCCTCACCCTCTGTAACATCAGAAAAGTGCCGCTAACGCCCCTTTATACAGAACCCACTGAGCCGCTGAAAACCGATTCATCAACGCAAGGTTAAACCTTTGCCTTACCAGTAATACGAGTGTTAATTCTCAACAGGGTGATGGGCGGTGGCATGCTTGGCACCACCTAACGTGCCACCTAAGCGCGCCAATAATGTCACCAATAAAACCAAGAGAGATAGCGGCCTAGAGTTAACCTTGCGGTAAGCGCTGTACGCGATCATAAAGCTGCTTAGCGTTCTCTACCGCCATCGCTTCATAGGCATCAAGAGTGAACAGCACATCCTGGCGGCTGTCGTTCATTACTGTTTCAAGCTCATGGCGGTAGCGTTTTAGCAGGTGCGATAGGTTCATACGAATCATGGTGAGTTCAAGCTGAAACTCCACTTGAAGCTTGGTATAGCGTTCAATCTGGTTAGGCACCGAGCTAGTCTCCAGCACCGCGTTAATCATCTGCTCAATATGATGTTCGACCGCATTCAGCTTCGGGATCAGGTCGTTAACGACCTCTAAAGCAGAAATGGTAGTGGTGGTGGTGGGCTTCACGGTACTCCCTATGAAGCTAGCTTAAAGGCTAATTTCAGTGGATAAAAAAATTAGCGTAGCACCGTCGGTTGGCGTGTGAATGGGCGATTAGAAGAAGAATGGCAGCATATTTCACTGCACTTAAAGATTAGCGTGAGCCAGCATCGCCAGGGTATGTTCCCGCTGCTGTTTAATAGCGTTATCCAGCATCTCAAGAAGCTTGTTGTAATCCTCCGGCATCAGCTCATCCATGCCTGTGTCTTCAAAGCGAGTGAGCGTAGATTGGGTATCATCAATCAGTGCCTGCAGCTCATCAATCACGCGTTGTTGTTCATTGTTTGTAATCAATTTCTGAAGCCAAAAGGTGCCAATGTGAAAAAAGGTCGGCAAGCAAGTGTAACCAACCACTACTGATCTTTTGACTACCGTTCTTGGCACGGCCAACCATGGCGGCCTTTGCTAAACAGGTAATCAATCTCTACTTCCTACAGCAAGTAGCCATCCGCAAGTAGCCATCCCGATATTCAAAGCCACACATCTGCGCTGTCACTCCTCCATCCTTGTTAAGTGCTATACATATCACACGAGCCGTCTATCAATATGAAATAAACCAGCCAAGTGTTATTGCATTCATCCATTACGTTTTCAATGTCGATAGCATCAATAACCGTAGCGCCAATCTCCATGCCCATTACAACCTTAGAACGCGCAACACCCAGTGCTCGATGGTTGTGGCATCCAGGATGCACTCGCGGATAGCAGTGTCGGAAAGCCCCAGCAGGGTGTCAAAACCAGGCGCATAGTTTTTACTTAATCAAGCAGTGCCAAAACGGATTCCGGGATGACATTTGCCTGCGCCAACATACTATTACCGGCCTGCTGCAAGATTTGTGAGCGCGTCATATTGGCCATTTCCACTGCATAATCGGCATCCATAATGCGGGATTGGGCGGCACCTAAATTGATGGCAGTTAGCTGGTTACCTTCAATTAACGAGGCAAGGCGGTTTTCTGTTGCGCCCAAGTAGCTGCGTTTTGAATCCACCATACCGATAGCTTTATCTAAGGCCGCGAGTGGGTTACGTGGTACGCGTAGTCTAAAATCTTCGCCATTTTCACGAATTTGTAGACGAGTATGAGGCACGCCATCATCGTCAAAGCCATCAGCATCGGTTAGCGCAACAATACTAAAGTTGTTACCGCTATTAACATTGCTTGGATAGTAAACCAATACTTCAGCATTGCCGTTTGAAGTTCTAAGAACCACCTCATTGGTTCCCTCCAAGTCAACCAGCGTGGCGGTTTTATACCCCCCGATTACAGCACTTTCTCCGGGTAAGCTAAAATAGTAGTTGCCGTCTTCGCCTTGGCGCAGCACATCTTCAAACTGTTGGCCTTTCGCATCAGTGTACTGGACACTTACGTTCCTTGGATCAATCGTTATTTCAGAGTAACCGCTAACTCGGTCTCGCTCATGACTTGCGAGACCAAGGATATCTGGTTCCGGTTGTGTTGCTGTCGCAGTCGCTGCAACCGCATCGCCATTAGCATCAATCGTTACTTCAAGATCAGCTTCAAAATATGCCTGACTGCCATCAGCCTGTTGGCCACGTATCATCCACTGCCCATCAGTCTCACGCTGCACGATGGCTAAAGAATCTAATCCATTAAAATCGCCATTGAACGTTATGTTGCTTGTATCCAACGCCGATAAGTCTGTCGCCGGCGTTTCTGGATCTATAATCGTAGGCAACCCTGACAGATTAATACCGGCAAAGCCTTGAGAGTCAGCTTGCAGTTCTAAGTCTTGCTCCGGCGTAACACCGGTAAGCTCAAAGTATTCATAATTCGCACTGGAGCTGCCCGTTCTTACAAACAGTTCATCATTTTGATCGCGCACTAAAACGCCACTGGATTCTGAAAACGCAAGTTCCACTCCGCTAGTGGAGTACGTTTCACCACCAAACGTAAAGTCACCAACTATCGGAGAAAAGGAATCATCTACCTCTGGAACAATTGCGCTCGCGTTAGACGCGAATACCAACCGGTCACTTGCAGAGATACTGTCTACCTGAAAAAAACGCTCCTCACCGCTAATCTCTGCGCGAATATAGAGTTCGCCGCTACTATCCTCAGTCAGCTCGGCGGGAAGTAGTGCGCTCCCCCCAGACGATACATAGCTAACACTTGTAGCCCCTGACAAACTGTAGGTTTCACCCCCAAACGAAAATTCATCAGCAATATTCGTATAGGCGCCTGCTTCAACGGTGGTTGAAGGCTCTAACGTTGCCTCAACAGGATAAGCACGCACTGGCCCAATGGAACCGTCAGGACGCGTGCCCGTCACCGTCGTTTCTTCATAGCTGAGCGCAAAACCCGCCCGCCGATAGCTTAAACTGCCATCCGCTAGGCGCTCTTCAAGATAGTAGGTATCGTCTTGTTGAATAAGCCGTTGATTCGCAGGAAGCTCTGGCAATGAGACTGCTTCAGTTTCAAGCGTACTAGCGAAAATTGGTCGCGGTGAACCGATAGATACCTGGCTGGTGTCCGTGGCAGTATTATGCGAAGCCGTTACTGTTACCCGTGAAAAGCCACCACTACCATCGCTAGTGTAATAGCCAAAGTTATTTGAAAAGTAGAGTGGTTGTTCGGTACCAGCAGCAAAGCTAAGTGACGTATCAAGATCATACAGCGGAATATCGCGGGCGACACCACGCAAAGTGTTGCGCTCCGTAACTTCGCCGTCAATACCAGCAACATTAAGCCCTTCTAACCCTAACGCCTCCACGCTAAACCCAGGTGGGCTTAGGTCAACGCCTAAATTTTGGCCATCGTTTGCCCCCACCTGCAGCGGAATACTACCTGCCTGCCCTGTCATCAATGGAATGCCGTTATAGTTCGCTGTTTCCGCTAGCCGATCTATTTCTTGCAGGTTGAAGTTGATCTCTGCCTGAATGGCATCGCTATCACGCGTTTGGTTTGTACCATTAAGGCCTTGCACCGTTAGCTCACGAATGCGTTGCAGCTTGTCGTTAATACGGTCTAGAACACCGTGGGCCGTTTGCGAAAGCGAGACACCATCATTAGCATTGCGGGCAGCTTGGCCGAGCCCCGTACGCTGAGCCTGAAGCCGGTTGCCTATCGCCTGCCCCGCCGCATCATCCTTCGCGCTATTAATGCGCAAGCCAGAGGAGAGCCGCTCCATGCTGGTGGCAAGTGCATTTTTAGATTTGCCCAAATGTTGCTGGCTAACCAGTGAGGTGAGATTGGTGTTGATGACGGCCATAGCGCTTTTCTTCTTCCATGATACATAACGATAACTAGTTAACGGCCTAATGAGCTATAACTTTAGCGAACGTTAAAAAAAAGCGCGTTTAGGCACAATATAACTAAATGACGAAGTGAAATTTATGAGCGATTACCATAGGTTGAGTATCACCAATGACGCGCTGGTGGTCATCATCGGTCATAGCTACCTCACATCAATATCGAACCAATAAAAAAACCGACCCCCATAGGGAGCCGGTTCATTGTACTGCTTAGCGATAGAGAAATTTCCCTACCAAGGCCAAGCCTCAAATTAACCCAGCAGAGAAAGAACGTTCTGCGGAATCTGGTTGGCCTGAGCCAGAACGGAAGTGCCAGCCTGCTGCAGAATCTGCGCGCGGGTCATGTTGGCGACTTCTACTGCGTAGTCAGCATCTTCAATACGCGAACGGGCAGCAGAGAGGTTAGTCTCGTTGGTGTTCAGGTTAGTGATGGCATCTTCGAAACGGTTTTGAACAGCACCCAGCTCAGAACGAAGGCTGTCAATCTGATTTAGCGCCGTATCTAAAGTAGCAAGCGGGTCAGTCGTTCCACCCTGTGTTAGATCAGAAAAAGCAACCTCATCACCATCTAGTTCAAACGTGATGGTGTCACCAGCTACAGTACCTTCTGAAGGATCAAGCGCAATATAGAAACTAGTTGCTTCGCCCTGAGTGACATTAATCCCGCGCGCTGCTAGGTTATCAACTTCAGTCGCATCAGCAGCAGTAATTACAACTTCTGCAAATAAGTTGCCTTTATCGTCCATTTGCGCTTCAGCAGTAGGCGCTACACTAGTAGCAGCAACGCCTAATCGTGCGGACAGGTCATCAGCGAAATCATCAGTGTCTAGAGCGATTGTTTCAACTTCAGTAGTTGCACCAAAGAAACGGGTAATGGCAGTATTTTCTGCGGAAATACCCGCAGCGTCGGCCTCAAAATCAATAGTAGTTGCAGCATCACTGACTGCTGCAGGGCCAGTCACGTTGAAAGAGCCCAGGCCAAGTGTTTGAGCATTGATTTCCTGAAGGCCAACACTAATGCGCTGACCATCTTCGGAGCCAACCTGAATAGCCAGCTGCTGGTCTTGCGCCAGTACGTTAGTGCCATTGAAGTCAGTTTCGCGAGAAATACGATCAATCTCGTTCAAACGCTGACCAATTTCGTCTTGAATGGACTGTAAGTCATCCTGAGAGTTGGTGCCGTTAGCTGCTTGGACAGACAGCTCACGAATACGCTGAACGTTGTCGTTGATCTGGTTCAGACCACCTTCAGCGGTTTGCGCGATGGAAATACCATCGTTAGCGTTACGCTGTGCCTGAGCAAGACCATTGATCTGTGCAGTCATGCGGTTGGCGATGGCTTGGCCTGCCGCATCATCCTTGGCGCTGTTGATGCGCAGACCTGACGACAGACGCTCCATGGAAGTCTGCAGAGCGTTTTGGCTCTTGTTCAGGTTGGACTGGCCGATCATCGATGTGATGTTGGTATTGATCACTGACATGGGTGATTCTCCTTTCTTGGACACTGGCCTAGAAGGCCCGCTTTTCGGCCACTGTTCGTGCCGTTATATCTATTAACGGCCCAGCGATGGGAATCTTTAGGGGAAGTAGTAAAAAATAATGTAAAAGTTGGTAACTGTAGGATGAGAAAAGGCGGCTTACGCCGCCTTTTGGGTGTTTTGCTGTACGTTATGCCGCTGCAGATTACCTTCTGCGGCCCAGCTGGTTATCTAGCGCATCGAACTGCTGAGTCAGGTAGTCGCTCATGCTGTTCATCTGGGCGATCATGCCGTCTAGCTGGCTGAACTGCCTGCGGTAGCGGGCAATGGTGCTTTCAATACTTTTTTCCATGCGCTCAAAGCGGTCATCTAGGCTTTTTACACGGTTTTCTGCGCCGCTTATTGCCAGTTTAACTACGCCATTATTGCCCAGCATTTGTTCAATACTGGTGCCGAGTTTACCTGCCAGCCCACTGCCTTTTTTCTCACCGGCAAAAAAGTCGCTTAGCGCTTGGGGGTTATTGGCGACTAAATCGTTTAGCTTGGCATCATCTGCCTTTAGCGTGCCATCCCGCTGCAGGGTAATCCCAAGCTGGCTAAGGGTAGAAAGCTCCCCCCCCTCCACGCCGCTCGTCAGCACACTACGCAGGCGGCTTTCGATGGTGCGCACGGTGCTATCGCCGACTAACTCGCCAGCGGTTTCGCTGTCACCGCTAAAGCTAGTGAGTTTGCCTATGGTGCTTTTTAAGTCGTTATAGGCTTTTACAAAGCCATTAATGGCCTCGCGCTGTTTTAGCGTATCGCGCTCTACGTTAATGGTACTGGTGGCGGTTTCATCTTCGCCCAGGCTCAACTCTGAAAGGTTTAGGGTCACCCCCTGAATCGCGCCTTCAATCTGGTTTTTAGCGCTGGTAATGGTAATGCCGTTTACTTTTAGGACGGCATCTTTACCACCATTCTGGGTGTTCGCTCCTTCCGTGAAGGGGCCGGTCACTGGCTGCTTGTCAGCATCAATAAAGCTAAAGCTATCAATGGAAGCATCGGCCCCCGTCTCTTTAGAACTTAGCGCCAGCCGGTAGCCTTGGCCGTCGTTGATGATGGTTGCGTTAACACCGGCTTCTTTGTTGGCGTTAATGGCATCACGAATCGCGGAAAGGCTGCTGCCGGGGGCAATATCGATATCCACGGAATCGCCGCTACCAAAATTGAGCCGCATCGCGGTGGCGCCTTGCAGGTCTAGCGCTTCATCTTTTCCTTCGGTAATTCTGCTAGAGGCCAGCGTACCGGAGGTGGCAAGCTGGCTCACTTCCACCCGGTAGCTGCCCGGCAGTGCGCTGGCAGTGGTGGTGGCTTTAACGGCATCGCCCCGCACGCTGGCGGAAAGGCTTTGGTACAGTTTGGGGTCGTTAATTTTCGCAACTGAGTCTTGAAACGCATTCAGCGACGTTTGCAGCTGGCCAAACGCGGAAATTTTCGCCTGCTGCTGTTTTTTCTGAAGCGTAATCGGCGCAAGCTTGCCCCGCTCGGCTTCCTGAAGCTGATCAAGCAGCCCTGTTAGGTCAAGGCCAGAACCAACGCCAAGAGAGGTTATTGTCGCCATGCGGGATTTCCTCAGTGCAAAAGCTAAACCATGGCTAGTTTAAACAAGCCATTTTTAAACAACCGAACGGGCGCGCGCAGTGATACTCAGCGCCCCCATAAAATAGATATACTATTTATCGGCAGAACAGCGCACAACTTTAGCGCTTTTTCGAGCTTTCAAAGAAGGCAGGAGGTTTATCTAACAAAAACGCCTGCTTGGTGCAGGCGTTTTAGGGCATCACGACCGATTGTTACCTGCGGCCTAGCTGGGCATCCAGTGCATCAAACTGCTGGGTGAGGTAATCGCTGGTTTGGTTCATCTGGGCGATCATGCTATCCAACTGACCAAACTGGGTACGATAGCGGGAGATGGTTTGCTCGATGGATTGCTCCATACGTGTGTAGCGTTCAACCAAGGATTCAGAGCGGTTTTCAGCACCAGAGATGGCCCCAGTGACGGTACCGTTCGTGCTTAGCAGCTGCTCTATGGTTTGATTCAACTGGCCGGCCATGCCGGTTTCAGCTGAATCACCGGCAAAAAACGTCGAAAGCGCATCTTGGTTATTGGCAATGGCGTTATCCAGCGCATCATCATCGATAGCTAGCGTGCCATCCCGCTGTAGCGAAATACCAATATCGCTCAGCATGGAGAACTGGCCTTCCACACCGCCGCTGAGCACGCTGCGCAGGCGGGACTCCACGGTGCGAATGGCGCTGTCGCCCAGCAACTCGCCCGCGGCACCTGTTTCCGCATTAAAGCTGGTTAGCTCACCCATGGTGCTTTTTAGGTCGTTATAGGCATCCACAAAGCTGGTGACGGCTTCACGCACGGCGCGGGTGTCTTGCTCTACGGCAATGGTGCTGCTGCCCTCTTCTTGCAGGTTAAGCGTCACGCCTTGGATAGCGCCTTCCACTTGATTGGTAGGGCTGGTGATCGCGATGCCGTTAACGTTTAACGAGGCATCTCGACCCGCTTGAATGACATCAGCCGCTAGAGGGTTGTCAGCACCATCCCATTCAAGGCCAGATACGGAAGCTGCTTCACCGGTTTGGGTAGAGTTCAGCGCTAAACGATACTCTTCACCATCAAAGATAATAGAGGCAGACACACCGCTATCTTCGGTCGCATTTATCGCATCGCGAATATCTTCAAGGGAGCTTCCAGCAGCAATCTGTACCGGCACACCTGGCTGGTCATCACCGGCGAACTGTAGGGTTAAGGTACGATCTGTATCAGTGCGAGAAGCTTCAGGATCAGCGACCGAATTTGTCGCGAGCGTGCCAGCACTCGCCAATCGTTCAACCATTACGTTGTAGTTGCCGGGCTGCGCTTCGCCATCTGCAGCGGCGGTAACGGCACTGCCACCTACGTTGGTGGAAAGGCTTTCATACAGTGCACTATCGTTTAACGCTGCAGAGGCCGTTTGAAACTGAGCAAGGGAGCTTTGTAGCTGGCCGTAAGCGGAAATTTTGGTTTGCTGGGTTTCCAGTTGACGCTCTATGGGTTCGAGCTTGCCTCGCTCAGCTTCCTGCAGCTGATCCAGTAAGCCGTTCAAGTCTAGCCCAGAGCCAATGCCGAGTGATGAAATGGTAGCCATACAATACCGTCCTTTTTTAAAACGCCCTCTACTATCTTGACGCTGCTTATCTGTTAGATGTCGATCTATAATTTATGGTTATCGGCTATTAAACCCTAAACTTAAACATTAAAGAAAACTTTTAAGCATTCAAACGTTACCGCATGTAAATGGCAGCTTAACGCTCATCCCGACATAGACCTTGGTCTAACACACCCATTGCTTTATAATGCACTGCAACAAGCCCGTTTTGGTCCTGTTTGCAGGAGAACATTTATGCCTTCCCCGGTGTTTCAGCCCGCACCCCAAGTCGCTACGGCCGCTTACCATGTGCAGCGCAGCCTGCGTCACTGTCTTTCTACCGTTGCCGAGCTGCTTTACGACAGCGGCCACGTACTTGAAACCCTCACTCTGCCCCAGCGCGGCCTTACCCAGCGCGAGCTTAATCAGCTAGGCGCGCAGCATAACCACTGGCAGGCTTGCCAGCAGGTGCTTGAAGAGAGCGGTGCCGCGGAATTTAACGATTACCACCGTTTGGTATTAACGGCCATGGGGCGGGAGATGATGTTCGATATGTTTGGCCAAGGGGCCGCAGACTGCGCGTAGCGCTTGCTGCTTGCCGGTACGTGACACTGGCGGTTTTGAAGCTACTGTTATTAAACCATTGTTTTGAAACCAGTGATTTAAAAAAAGATATTTAAAAACCAAAGCGCCCGCAGGGGCTAGTTGAAGCCAATTACCTGCAGGCGCTTTGCTATGTCGGGGCGTGCTGGATTAACGCAGGCCAAGCATCGATAGAACAAACAGAACTACCACCACTAAACCTACGATGTAAATGATGCTACGCATAACGGCGCTCCTTGCTTTTTGCGTTTTAGAGAAATCAAAGGGTTGCTTACCTTAAAGCGAACAATTCAAGCCTAGCAGGCTTTTGATCTTTTTGCATAATGCCCCCCATCACTTCGTGATTGAACCTCTCCTGTATCTTAGCCTCGAACCTTTGCTTGTTCTTTTCCCATCTGCCACCGCTCTTTGCCAAGGTGATGCTATGCGTTTACCTGTGCTACTGATTTTCTGTGCCGCTATTTCACTGCTGTTTAGCGCTGGCGCGGCAGCCGATGCACCAAGCTCCCGCGCGCTGCAAGCTCTCGACCAGAAAACGGCGGCACTAGACCGTGTGCATGCGGTGGTCGTTGCTCACCAGGGCAGTATTGTTCACGAACTGCATCAGGGTGGCCCGGGCGTCGCTGCACCTACCAATATCAAATCGCTTTCCAAAACCGTGCTGGCGGCCATTACCGGCGCAGCCATTGAGGCGGGAGCGATCGAGTCTACCGAGCAAACCTTGGTGGCGCTGTTAGGCTCGCTACCCAACGGCGCTGACCCGAAGGTGGATGAGATTACCGTGACGCACTTGCTGGCTCAGCAGGCGGGGTTGGAGCGTACTTCCGGCAGCAACTACAGCGCTTGGGTCGCCAGCAACAATTGGGTGAATAATGCACTCTCCCGCCCGTTTGTGGATGAACCCGGCGGGCGCATGCTCTACTCCACGGGCACCAGCCATTTGCTTTCTGCGGCACTCACCCAGGCAAGTGGCGAAACCACCCACGCCCTTGCGCAGCGTTTGCTGGGCGAGCCGCTGAACATTGCGATACCCCCCTGGCTGCGCGACCCCCAGGGCATCTACTTTGGCGGCAACGATATGCAGCTTTCACCCAGGGCGCTTATAGCGATCGGCGAGCTGTATCGTAATGATGGCATGGTCGTCGATGACAGCGGAGTGGGCCAGCGGGTGCTGCCGGAAGGCTGGGTTGAAGACTCTTGGACACCCAGAGGCCAATCCCCATGGACAGGGGATGGTTACGGCTTCGGGTGGTTTATTACAACGCTTGCGGATGTGCCGGTGTATTACGGCAGGGGCTACGGCGGGCAGGCGCTCTATGTCATTCCAGAGCGGGAAATGACCGTAGTGATTACGTCCGACCCAACGCCCCCTTCTCCGGGCGGCCAGTTTCACCAGCAGTTAAATGATCTGGTCGTTGAGCTGCTACGTTGAGCTGCTATGTTGACCCACTAAGTTGATCTTCGCTGACCGCTGGTGCTTTGCGCTCTATTTGCTATAGGGCGTACCAGATCAGCTAAGCGGGTGGCCTCATTTTGGGCATCACTTATCGGCGGCACGCGGCTTTTTTGCCTGCAGTTTGGTACGAATAAAATCACCGTGGCTTACATGTAAAAGGTCTGCCAGCCGACGTATGCGGTGCTCTTCAAGCGGGTCGATGCTGCCGTCTGCCCAAGCCAGCTGCCACATTAATGCCACCAGTTCGCAACGCTGGTCGTAGCCGTAGTGCTGCTTAATTAGGCTGACAAACTGATAGTGATCCACCGCATCATCCACCTCCGCTTCTGCCAGCGCCATTAACTCGGTCACTTCGCTGTCGCTTAGCTGGTAACGGGTGGTTAACATCTGTTTGAGCGCGGTGCGTTCGGCGTCACTTTGGTCATAGTCGGCGCGCATCACTTCGCACAGCAGCGCCGCGGTGGCTAGCTCTAACGTAATGGTTCGATTTTCACGCTGCTCCGGCTCCGCCAGCGCCCGTTGGAAGAAGTTAGTGATAGCAACCAGCACGCTGTTTCTCCTGTTATAAAACCTTATCTTACGACGTCTACCACCGCCGTTAGTGCCGCGCTACGCACCGTAGCCCATCCCTCAACACTCCAACCTTCACCACTTTCCCCTCACTCTTTACGCTTAGCCAGCTGCTCTTTTAGCTGCTTGGGCACTTGCTTGATGATCAGGCGATCTTGGTGTTCATCGTACTCGATGCTGGAACCCAGCAGGTGGGAGTCAAAGCTGATGGAAACGCCACCGGCGCGGCCGGTAAAACGGCGGAACTGGCTGATGGTGCGTTTATCCGGCGGTATCTCCGGGGAAAGGCCGTAGTCGGCGTTGCGGATATGGTCGTAAAACGCTTTGGGCTGTTTTTCGTCTACCAGCCCTGAAAGCTCTTCTAAGGTCATTGGCTCGCCGCGGCTCAGCTGCTCGTTGGCGTAGTCGACTAGCGTGTCGGTTTTTTCCCGGCTGGCCTCGTCATCAAAATCCTCTTTTTCCACGTAGTCGCTGAAGGCTTTCAGCAGCGTACGGGTTTCTGCGGGGGCATCAATGCCCTCCTCCATCCCGAGCAGGGCGATTAGGCCATCGGCGAGCTTTTTGCCGCCGCGATCTTTTAAAAACGACACATACTGGGCGCTTTCGGAATCACTCTGCCACTGGGTAAGGTTTACCCGTACCGCCAGGGTTAGCTGTCGGGTATTGAGCTGGGCGGCGGGCACCGCCTGGTGCGCCTCATTAATGCCAATGCCTTCCCGCTGGTGCACCAAGCCTAAAAACAGGGTTTCGGTGTCGCCCTGGCGCAGGTGAGCAACAACCAGGTAGCCACTGACAGAGAGCTGCTCTTGCAGCGTTTGCGCTAGGCGCTCGGCCATGGCGATAGAAAACTGGGTAAAGTCTTGCTCACCGGCCATGTAATCCCGCAGCCAGGCCATCAATGGCCCGGCCTGCTCGCCCTGTTCGGCAAACCGCCCCCACCCTTTAGCTTTGGTGTTATAGGTGTCGTTTAACGCGTTCACCAGGCTTGTCATCGTTGGATCGTCGCTGGCGCTGGGGGTTTCAGCTGGCGGTGCCGTAACGGTTAAGCGCTCGCCATCTAGCGACGGTTCCAGGCGAAGCACGGTGCTTTGCAGTAGCGGCATAAGCGGGAGTTACCTTTTAAGCAGAAAGCGAAGAAACAGAAAACGAATAGCTTAAAACACTAGGGTTTTAAGCKGTAACCGGTGCGGAAAATCCAGGCAATAATGGCAAGGCTGGCGGCTAAGAACAGCAGAATCATCGCCACGCTGGCGCCAAGGCTAACGTCGCTAATACCGTAGAAGCTCCAGCGGAAACCACTCACCAAATAGACCACGGGGTTCGCCAGGGTGACGGTTTGCCAAAACGGCGGCAGCATATCAATGGAGTAAAAGCTGCCGCCTAGAAACGTCAGCGGGGTAATCACCAGCAGCGGCACCAGCTGTAGCTTGTCGAAGCCATCGGCCCAGATACCGATGATAAAACCCAGCAGGCTGAACGTGACGGCGGTAAGCACCAGAAAGGTGAGCATCCAGATAGGGTGGGCGATCTCCAGCGGCACAAATAGGCCCGAGGTAGCGAGAATAATCAGCCCCAGCAGAATCGACTTAGACGCCGCAGCCCCCACGTAACCCACCACTATCTCTAAGTAAGAGATAGGTGCCGATAAAATTTCATAAATACTGCCCGAAAACTTGGGAAAGAAAATCCCGAAGGAGGCATTCGATACGCTCTGGGTGAGCAGCATGAGCATAATAAGCCCTGGCACGATAAAGGCGCCGTAGCTGACCCCATTAATCTCGCTAATACGCGAGCCAATCGCCGCACCGAACACCACAAAGTAGAGCGAGGTAGAGATCACCGGCGAGACAATACTTTGCAGCAGCGTACGCCGGGTGCGCGCCATTTCAGCCATATAAATGGCGCGAACGGGGTAGAGGTTCATGAGCGCTCCTTGACGAGGTCGACGAAAATATCTTCCAGTGAACTCTGCCGGGTGTGTAGGTCTTTAAAGCCGATGCCCTCTTTTTCCAGCTGCGCCAGTAGCGTTGAAATACCGCGCCCCTCTGGCGGCTCTCCCGGCTGCTCCTCCTTGCGGCTCTCGTAGGTGTACACCAGCTCATAGCCATCCGCTGCTAAGCTGAGTTCTTCTTGGGCAAGGGAGGCAGGCAGCGTGGTAAGCGGCGTGTGCAGGTGTAGCGTTAACTGCTTACTGCCAAGCTTTTTCATTAGCGCCGCTTTCTCTTCCACCAGTACTATTTCACCGCGATTGATGACGCCGATGCGGTCGGCCATCTCTTCGGCTTCTTCGATGTAGTGGGTGGTGAGAATAATCGTAACGCCGTTATCCCTAAGCCCGCGCACAACGTTCCACATATCGCGGCGAAGCTCAACATCTACCCCGGCGGTAGGCTCATCCAGAAATAGAATGCGTGGCTCGTGGGAGAGTGCTTTCGCGATCAGCACTCGGCGCTTCATACCTCCGGAGAGCGTCATCAGGCGGTTATTGCGCTTATCCCATAGCGCTAACGACTTAAGCACCTTTTCAATATGATCAGGGTTCGGCGGTTTGCCAAACAGGCCGCGGCTAAAGCTGACGGTGTTCCACACCGTTTCAAACGCTTCGTTGGTGAGTTCTTGGGGCACTAGGCCGATACGCTCACGGGCTTGGCGGTAATGGCTCACGCTGTCGAAACCATCCACTACCACACTGCCTTCGGTGGGGTTAACGAGCCCGCACACCAGACTGATTAAGGTGGTTTTACCAGCGCCATTAGGGCCTAGCAGGGCAAAAATTTCGCCGCGCTGGATGGTTAAATCCACGCGGGTAAGCGCTTGAAAGCCACCTTCGTAGGTTTTGTTCAAGCCTTCGATGGTAATAATGGGGTCGTTCAAGGCGTGCTCCTCACACCGTGGCGTTGCCACCACGGTGCTTAACGGGCGCTTGGCGCCATTAGCTGCGGCTGGTGATTTCCAAAAGGTGGTAACCGAACTGGGTTTGTACCGGTCCGTGTACCTTGTTCACTTCACCGCTGAATACAACCTTGTCGAATTCAGGCACCATTTGGCCGGGGCCAAAGCTACCCAAATCGCCGCCCTGGCGGCCGGAAGGGCAGCTTGAGTGCTCTTTGGCCACGTCCGCAAAATCACGACCGTTTTCAATCTCTTGTTTCAGTGCGTTGCACTGCTCTTCACTGCTTACCAAAATATGACGGGCGCTAGCAAGTGCCATAACAAACTCCTAAATAGACATGAAAACCCAAAGCGGGTCGCCAGTTTATCACGCTGGCACACGGTTGTAGGCGTTCACATTGGCTTGGTTAAGGGCCAGCCAGGGCGCCGCTTTCGCGCAGCGCTTCCCCTATGCTTGCCATCGCCCGTTCGTGAGCACTTAGCGCAAGAGGGCCGCGACTACAGACAACAATCACCCATGGCGCTGATTCAGCGCCAACGCGCGAAGCAAGGCCAGCATCGCAACTGCGGCGGTGCTGGGTACCGGTTTTATGGGCAAAGTGGAAGGCGTTGCCCATGCCTTGTTTTAAGCGCTTTTCACCGGAGCGGGTGCGCGCCATGACCGCCAGCAGCAGTTGCCGATGTTCAGCATTGAGGTCGGCCATCCCCCCGTGGTGCAGGCTGGCTAATACATCGCCAAAGGCACGCAGCGTGCCGCCGTTCTCACCTGTTGCTGCGTAGGCATCAAAGGCGTGGTCGTAGTCGGGCTGCTCAAACGCGTTGCGGCTTACGCCGAGCGTGCGGGCAAGCGCTGCCGGGCGCTGGTTAACGCTGTGCTGGCGCAGGGCCATAAAGTCTAACCCACCCAGGGTACGGGCATCCGGGTGTAGCTGGCCATACACCCCCTGGCGCACACCCACTAGCTTGCTAATGGGGCCTAACGCCTCAGGATGGCCACCGCTGGCCGCTACCATTGCCCTGGCCCGGGCATTTACTTCATCAAGCCCCACCCGGTTAATCAGCATATCCGACGCGGTGTTATCGCTAACGGTAATCATCTGCTCTAGCAAAAAACGAAGTGTGATCGACGCGCCCGGGTCGTGCCAGTTAACGGGCCCGGCGCCATCTACATAGTCGCTGCGGGCAAGGATTAACCGCTCATCTAGGGAAAGTGTGCCCGCTTGGCGTTCGGCCAGTACTTGGGCCGCCACCGGCACTTTCACCAGTGATGCCAAATACCACGGCTCATCGGCTCGCCATGAGTAGGCTTCCCCGCTTGCCAGGTTCTGTACATAGACACCCAGCTGCCCACCAAATACTTCTTCGATGGCAGCCACGCGGGCGTTTAAATTACCCTGCCACGCGCTCTGTTTGTCGACTTCATAGTACCAAGCAAATTCGTACTCATGAGACTCGTACCCATTAATAGCGTTCTCGGCGGCATGGGCAGGCAGCACCATGAATAGCGCAATACCCAGCAACCCGACCTGTAACAACTTCAACACAGTAATGATCTCAACATAGTAATAACCTTAATAAAGTTACCTCTTATTTGTGGCGCGCCACCCAGCGGGTCAGCCAAATCCATAGCGCGGCTCCAAGTATCAACAGTCCGCCTACCCCAAGGGCCTGTGGATAGGTGTAGGTGCCTTGGCCTTCCAACAAAAAACGCAGCACCAGAAAAATCATCACGATGTGAAAAATAAACGCTTTTAGCGCATCGCTGCCAACCACGGTTAACGGCCGTAGTGCTTTAGCAGCCATGCCACCACCTGCCAGGGCTAGCCCCAAGAGCACCAACGCGCCCCCTATACTAAACAGCATAAAGGGCAGCTCAGGCGGGTGCTTACCCGCGTTGCGCGCAACCGCCATCATGGCCCCATACACATCGCCACTGGCCAGTGACACACCATAAAAAGCAGCCACCATTAGCGCGCCGATACCCATGAGTATAAACACCAAGCGGCGGCGCAAGGCGGGATCGAAGTAGCAGCGCAGTACGGCCTCGCCCATCAGCAAGCCTGACAATATTAACGGCGCCCGGCTGAGCTGCCCCCAGGCGTAGTGGTCTTCGTGGTCGACCAGCAGGGCTTTTAGAATATCGTTGCCGCCAAAGCTAACCCCTTGCAGCCACGCGGACAGTGCCGTTAAGCCAACAATAGTGGCTAAACGCGCCCATAGCGGCGCTCGTGCCCAAAATGGCAGTACCAGCGGCACCCATAGCAGAGCGATGGCGTAAAAGCCGAGGATTTCCACCCAAATAGCAAAGCGTTGGTAGAGCAGCGTATCAACGATATCGCTAGGCGCGCTGAAGGGCAGCATTTCGACTATCGTCAGCGCTTTGTACCAAAACCACACCTCGATAGCCCGCACCCAGAGCTTTAGCCGACGCTTAGGCCAGTCATCCCGCTGAGTATGCGATAGAAACGCTACCGCTAACGCGATGCCAAACACCAGAATAAATAGCGACGAGGAGAATTTGGTTAAAAAATGAATAGGCACCATGCCCCACTCGGGCACATTGCGAATGCCCACCAGCCCGCTAACGGTGTGGCTCATTATCATCAGGCCAATGGCAATGCCTCGGGCAAGATCAATCGCGTCAATCCGCCCTTCCGCCCTGGGAAGCTGTGGCACCTCCTTCCAGTTGAGCACGTGGGTAGTGTCCTTATGGTTAATCATCGTCATGGCTCATCATTGCCAGCTAACCATAGACTATTTCCGCGATGCGCCTTTCAACCTAGGCGTTGTAAGAAACGTGCGTACGCGCCAAAACAAACCGCCCCCACAGCCAAAGGCTGCGGGGGCGGTGAATGAATCGCACGCTAGCGACGCATTTAACGGCTAAGCATTACCGGCTAATTACTCGGTAACCTCTGCCTCTGCGGCGGCGAAAGCCGCTTTCTCTTCTTCGGTGATCTCTTTAATAGAGAGTTTCACCCGGTTGCGGTTGTCGATATCCAGCACTTTAACAATCACATCGTCGCCTTCGTTTAAGAAGTCGCGGACGTTGTTAACGCGCTCGGCAACAATTTGCGAAATATGCACCAAGCCATCGGTACCCGGCATGATGTTAACAAACGCGCCGAAGTCAGCGATACGTACCACTTTACCGTTGTACAGCTTGCCGATTTCCGCTTCTGCGGTAATGGCCAGTACGGTATCAATGGCACGCTTCGCCGCGGCTTTATCTTCCGCGTAGATGCGCACGGTGCCGTCATCGTCCAGGTCGATAGACGCGCCGGTGTCTTCACAGATTTTACGAATCGTCGCGCCGCCCTTACCAATGACGTCACGGATCTTATCCGGGGCGATTTTGATGGTGGCCATGGAAGGAGCATTTTCCGACACATCGGTACGGCTCTGGCTGATCACGTCGTTCATCTGCGCCAGAATGCTGATACGCGCATCGTGCGCCTGCTGCAGCGCCTTCTCCATGATCTCTTCGTTGATGCCTTCGATCTTAATGTCCATCTGTAGAGCGGTGACGCCCTCTTCAGAACCGGCAACTTTGAAGTCCATGTCGCCCAGGTGGTCTTCGTCACCCAGGATATCGGTAAGTACGGCGTAGCCGTCTTCGTCTTTCACCAGCCCCATGGCAATACCCGCCACCGGGGCTTTCAGCGGTACACCGGCATCCATCAGCGCAAGCGAAGAGCCACACACCGAGGCCATGGAGCTTGAACCGTTGGATTCAGTAATTTCCGACACCACGCGAATAGTGTAAGGGAAGACGTCTTCAGACGGCAGCATGGCTTGAATACCACGACGCGCCAAACGGCCGTGGCCGATTTCGCGGCGCTTTGGGCCACCCATAAAGCCCGCTTCACCTACGCAGTAGGGAGGGAAGTTGTAGTGCAGCATAAAGCGGTCTTTACGCTCACCTTCCAGGGATTCAATGAGCTGCGAATCACGCAGGGTGCCCAAGGTTGCAATCGCAATCGCCTGGGTCTCGCCACGGGTAAACACCGCAGAGCCGTGGGTTTTCGGCAGTACGCCAACTTCAATGGCCAGCGGGCGCACGGTGGAGTTGTCACGGCCATCGATACGCGGCTCGCCTTTTACAACGCGCGAGCGTACAACGCGCTTTTCAAGGCCGGCAAACGCACCTTTCACGTCATCTTTGCTGAATTTGCCTTCCGCTTCTTCGCCTTCAACCGCCGCTAGCTGCTCAACAGCGGCATCTTTAAGTGCTGAAAGCGCGTCTTGGCGGGCCATTTTGTCGGTAATGCGGTACGCATCGCCCACTTTGGCTTCGAACGCTTCGGCCATGGCGGTTTTCAGCGCTACATTTTCCGGCGCAGGCTGCCAATCCCAGCGCGGTTTGCCAGCTTCAGCGACCAACTCTTTAATCGCGGTGACGGCAACCTGCATTTCCTGGTGGCCGAACAGCACGGCACCCAGCATTTCGTCTTCGAGCAGTTCCTGGGCTTCTGACTCCACCATGAGGACGGCTTTATCAGTACCCGCTACCACCATGTCCAGCTCGGAAGCAGCCAGCTCTTCCACGGTCGGGTTCAGGAAGTAGCCCTGCTCTTCGTTAAAACCAACCCGTGCACAGCCAATCGGGCCGTTAAACGGCACGCCAGAGATACTCAGCGCCGCTGAGGTGCCCAGCATCGCCGCCACATCCGGGTCATGGTTACGGTCGGTAGAGAGAACGGTACAGATCACCTGCACTTCGTTCATAAACCCTTTGGGGAATAGCGGACGGATCGGGCGGTCGATCAGGCGCGAGGTGAGGGTCTCTTTTTCGGTAGGACGGCCTTCACGCTTGAAGAAGCCACCGGGGATCTTACCAACCGCGTAGGTTTTCTCTTGGTAGTGTACCGAGAGCGGGAAGAAGGGCTGGTTGGGGTTGGCTTCTTTCTTCGCAACCACTGTACACAGTACAACGGTTTCATCCATGGTCACCATTACGGCACCAGTGGCCTGGCGAGCAATACGGCCAGTTTCTAAAGTGACGGTGCTACGACCGTATTGGAACGTTTTTTTTACCGGATTCACGGCGACTTCCTTTAACATTAATATCTACTTGTCTTTTCGCTTGGGTCGTTTTGACTCGTCACCATTCTAGGCGCTGTGGCGCCATACGGCTACCAGAAACAAAAAAACGGGCAGCCCCAAGGGGCTGCCCGTTTCGGATCATTGCCGCTAACGCTTAGCGACGCAGACCTAGACGCTGAATCAGAGACTGATAGCGTTCGAAATCTTTACGCTTCAGGTAGTCCAGCAGCTTACGACGCTGGTTTACCATGCGGATCAGACCACGACGTGAGTGGTGATCCTGCTTGTTGGTTTTGAAGTGGTCCTGCAGGCCATTGATGTTGGCGCTTAGCAGTGCAACCTGAACTTCAGGGGAACCGGTATCGCTATCGCCGCGGCCGTATTCGTTGACGATCTCGGCCTTTTTCTCAGCGGTTAATGCCATCTGTCTCTCCAGTAAGCAATATGCCTAAAATTGAATGGGTGAGACCACGCATATTTGCAGTCTCAGGCTACTCTCTTCTTTCTACTAGCGATCTTTTAACCGCTAGTTTCTAACCGCAGTTTTTAACCACGGTTTCTAACTACTATTTTCGCGCAAACGGCTGCTTCCTTGCAACGCTGTTTACGAGATAGCGACGGTACTTAACAGCCGCTTAGGCGCCACTTCCTGGGCACTTTTTACAACACCAAGGCCGATAAACGTCTCGGCGTAATAAAGTCTTGCCAGCGCATCGGGCGCAAGTGCCTCGATCGCTAAATGAGCGGACTGGCCATGGGCAAGACACCCGTAGGCCGTTTCATCCACGTTTAGCGAAGGCAAATGATCCACCAGCACATCAACAGGCATCAGCTCAGCCTCACGGCTGGCTTGGCTTGCCAGCGCTTCAAGGCTTTCCAACGTCCACATCGCGTCGCTGGTAAACGGCCCTGTTTTGAGCCTTCTCAGCTGACTAATATGGGCGCCGCAGCCCAACGCTTGGCCAATATCTTCGGCCAAGGTGCGAATATAGGTGCCTTTGCTACAGCTGACCTCAAGCTCGAAGGCCGTGCCCTCAAACTCAAGCAGCCGCGCATCATACACGCTTACCCGCCGCGCTGCACGCTCTACGTGCTTGCCCTCTCGGGCCAACTCGTAAAGCTTTTTACCCTGATGCTTTAGGGCCGAGTACATCGGCGGGACTTGCTCAATCTCGCCGCGAAAACGCGTCAAGACCGCTTCAACATCCTGCTCGGTGAGGCGG
Source organism: Halomonas sp. GFAJ-1 (assembly GCF_000236625.2). Lineage (NCBI taxonomy): Bacteria > Pseudomonadati > Pseudomonadota > Gammaproteobacteria > Oceanospirillales > Halomonadaceae > Halomonas > Halomonas sp. GFAJ-1. The sequence goes on along the minus strand of NZ_AHBC01000050.1, from coordinate 5,670 downwards.
CTTGGCACCTCGCGCCGTTCGATGACTGTGCCTTCGGCATCGCCGGTGTCGGTGATCACCCCGAGTTCAACTCGGGTGCGATACATCTTGTCGGCCTCCAGCAGGTGCGCGGAAAACTTAGTGGCCTCCCCCAGACAAATGGGCAACAAGCCCGTTGCCATAGGGTCCAGCGTGCCGGTATGCCCGGCTTTCTGCGCCTCAAACAGACGACGCACCCGCTGTAGCGCGTGATTGCTGGAAATGCCCTTGGGCTTATCCAGCAGCAAAACGCCATTGACCGGTAATCCGCGACGGCGACGTGCCATTAGCGCGTCTCCTCACCATTGTTGCTATCACCATTATTGCTATCACCACTGCCGTTGTCGCTTTCGCCCTCTTCATCCTGCTGGCGGGCACGGTCGGTAGAGACCGCTTCGGCAATCAGCGATGAGAGGTGCTGGCCACGGAAGACACTTTCATCATAGTGAAAGCGTAGTTCGGGTACGTGGCGTAGCTTGATACGCTTGGCAATTTGGCTTCTTAGAAAACCAGCGGCACGTTTCAGTACCTGCAGGTTCTCTTTGATACGCTCGGGATCTTGTTCGCCCAATAGGGTGACATAGATATCGGCGTAACCCAGGTCACGGCTGACGGTCGCGCCGCTCACCGTAATCATGCCTAAGCGCGGGTCTTTTACTTCGCGTTGAATAAGTACCGCCAGCTCCTTTTGGAGCTGGTCGGCTACTCGGTCGGTACGCTTAAATTCGCGCATGATTGCTCCTCGCGGCCTTAGAGGCTGCGCTCGACCTTCACTTGGTCAAAGACTTCGATCTTGTCGCCGACCTGGACATCGTTGTAGTTCTTCACGCCGATGCCACACTCCATGCCGTTGCGCACTTCTTGCACATCATCTTTGAAGCGGCGCAGCGATTCGAGTTCGCCTTCGTAAATCACGACGTCATCGCGCAGTACGCGAATCTTCTTATTACGATGCACGCTGCCTTCGATGACCATACAACCGGCGATGGCACCAATCTTCGGCGCGCGGAAGACGTCGCGTACTTCAGCAACACCCACGATCTCTTCTTTCCATTCAGGTGCGAGCATACCGCTCATCGCCTGTTTGACTTCGTCGATCAGCTGGTAGATGACGCTGTAGTAGCGCAGATCCAGACCTTCACGTTCGATGATCTCGCGGGCAGCCGCGTCGGCACGGACGTTAAAGCCAACCACGATAGCCTCAGAGGCAAGCGCCAAGTTGGCATCAGTGCCGGTAATACCACCAACACCCGAGGAGACCACGGCCACTTCAACTTCACCGGTGGAGAGCTCTTCCAGGGCGCCTTTGATAGCTTCCAGCGAGCCTTGAACGTCAGCCTTGAGGACGATGTTGACCTTGGCCACTTCATCTTGGCCCATCTGGCTAAACATGTTCTCCAGCTTGGCCTTCTGCTGACGTGCCAGGCGCACTTCGCGGTATTTGCCTTGACGGAAGTTAGCGACTTCACGAGCTTTCTTCTCGTCGGCGACAACCATGAAGTCATCACCGGCATCCGGCGTACCGCCCAAGCCTTGAATCTCTACCGGCATGGCGGGGCCAACCGCATCAACTTGCTGGGCAAGTTCGTTGGTTAACGCACGCACACGGCCGTAGTGCAGGCCAGCCAGGACGATATCGCCCTTTTTCAGCGTACCGTTTTGAACCAGTACGGTAGCCACTGGACCACGCCCTTTATCAAGACGAGATTCAACTACAACGCCCTTACCCGGCGCGGAAGGCACGGCCTTAAGCTCAAGCACTTCGGAGGCCAGCTGGATCGCTTCCAGCAGCTCTTCCATGCCTTCACCTGTCTTAGCAGACACGTGAACAAACTGGGTATCACCGCCCCACTCTTCTGAAATCACGCCGTGTTGCGAGAGCTCATTACGAATGCGGTCGAAGTCGGCACCGACCTTATCTACTTTGTTCACCGCAACGACCATGGGAACTTCAGCAGCTTTGGAGTGCTCGATGGCTTCAATGGTTTGGGGCATCACGCCGTCATCGGCGGCCACCACCAGGATTACCACGTCAGTTGCCTTGGCACCGCGGGCACGCATGGCGGTAAACGCTGCGTGGCCTGGGGTATCCAGGAAGGTCACGCCACCGTGCTCATCCTCGACATGGTAAGCACCGATGTGCTGGGTAATACCGCCCGCTTCGCCAGTAGCTACTTTGGCTTTACGGATGTAATCCAGTAGCGAGGTTTTACCGTGGTCAACGTGACCCATAACGGTCACCACCGGTGAGCGGGTGATCTCTTCGCCTTCGTAGGAGATGCCTTCGAGCATTTCCGTTTCCAGCGCGTCATCTTTCACCATCTTGACTTTGTGGCCCATCTCTTCCACAACGATGGCCGCTGTATCCTGGTCAATCGTCTGGTTGATGGTCACCGCAGCGCCCATGTTGAACATGGCTTTGATGACTTCGTTGGCCTTGATCGACATTTTGTCGGCAAGCTCAGCAACGCTGATCGACTCAGGGATTGAGACTTCACGCACAATCGGCTGGGTCGGCTTCTGGAACGCATGCTTACCGTTGCCCGTCTGGTTGCCACCACGACGGCCACCGCGACGCTGTTCGGCACGTTTTACTTTCTTACCGGCACCGCCACGTTTGCGCTCTTCGCGATCGCCACGGTCATCTGCGTCGTCACGACCTTTCTTCTTCGCAGCTGCTTTTTTGGGCGGTGCGGTACGACGGTCGGTGCGACCCTCTTTCGGCGGCGCAGGCGGCATATCATCGGGTGACGGCGTATCGTCGATTTCAAGATTCGGCACCGCAACATCAGGTGTCGCCGGCGCTTTGGCTGTTCTAGGTCTTGAATCAATCTCTTTTTGACTACGCGCGGCTTCCGCTTCTTTATTACTGCGCGCAGTCGCTTCAGCTACCTGTGCAGCACGGGCTTTCTGTGCGGCGGCTTTTTCCTCTGCTTCACGCGCATCAGAAACCTTGCGCTCTGCTTCGGCTTCCGCCATGTCGCCTACTAGCTGGCGTGGGCCAGTGTAGCTAGGCTCAGCAGCTTTCGGCTTCTCACTTTCAGCGCTTTTAACGTAAGTTTTTTTCTTACGTACCTGCACTTCAATGGTCTTGCCGCGCTCGCCGGTTTTAATGCGGCTGCGGGTTTTACGGGTCAGCGTAATGCGGTTTTTGCTTGCATCAACTTCACTGCCACCGTGGCTTTTCTTCAAAAAGCTAAGCAATTTTTGCTTATCTTCTTCAGATACAGCATCGCCTTCTGAAGCGTGCTGTAAGCCGGCTTCTTTCATCTGTTCCAATAGGCGGGGCACATCACGGCCCACCTTTACTGCAAAATCTTTAACTGTCATATCTGACATAGTGACCCTCCTCAGCCCGTGACCTGTTTACTGTGTGTTCGAATCCGATGCGTTATCGTCTTCAAACCAGGGCGCACGGGCAGTCATGATCAGTGCCGCTGCGCGCGCTTCGTCCAACTCCTCGATATCGACCAGATCGTCGACAGACTGCTCGGCGAGATCTTCCATGGTGACAATGCCTCGGCTAGCCAGAATGAAGGCCAGGTGGCGCTCCATGCCGTCCATTTCCAGCAGGTCATTTGCTGGCTGGGCACCGTCTAGGGCTTCTTCCGAGGCAATGGCCATCGTCAGCAGCTCGTCTTTCGCGCGTGCACGCAGCTCTTCTACCAATGCTTCATCGAACTCTTCGATTTCCAGCATTTCTTCAAGCGGCACGTAAGCAACTTCTTCTAGGGTGGTAAACCCTTCTTCTACCAACAGGCGGGCAACATCTTCGTCCACTTCTAAGTGCTGAACGAAGGAGTCCACCAAACTATCGATTTCCTGCTCACGCTTAGACTCGGCTTCGTCTTCGGTCATCACATTGATGCGCCAGCCGGTCAGCTCAGAGGCCAAACGTACGTTCTGCCCGCTACGGCCAATGGCCTGAGCGAGATTGTCCTGAGCGACGGCAACGTCCATTGCATGGGCATCTTCGTCAACTAGGATAGACGCCACATCCGCAGGCGCCATGGCGTTAATCACCAACTGCGCCGGGTTATCGTCCCACAGCACGATATCCACACGCTCGTTTTGCAGCTCCGAAGAGACCGCTTGAACGCGTGAACCGCGCATACCCACGCAGGCACCGACCGGGTCGATGCGACGGTCGTTGGTTTTCACGGCAATTTTGGCACGCGAACCCGGGTCCCGGGCCGCGCCTTTAATTTCGATCAGCTGCTCAGCTATTTCCGGCACTTCAATTTTGAATAGCTCAATAATGAAGTCTGGGCTGGTGCGCGACAGCTGAAGCTGAGCGCCGCGAGCCTCTGGATCAACCTTCACCAACAGCGCACGCACTCGCTCGTTCATGCGGTAGCGTTCACCGTGAATCATTTCGTTGCGGGGCAAGAAGGCTTCGGCGTTTTCGCCCAGGTCGATAATCAGGCCATCGCGGGTGGTCTTTTTGACGATACCGGCAACCAGCTCACCTTCACGATCCGCGTATTGACGTACGACTTCAGCACGTTCGGCCTCGCGCACTTTTTGCACAATGACCTGCTTGGCAGTTTGCGCAGCAATACGACCAAACGCGGCGTTTTCAATTTTATGCTCGACAATATCGCCTAGCTTTAGCGGCGGATCGCGCTGCTCAGCGATAGTCTCTTTGATTTCGTAATCTGGCGTTTCAAATTCGTCATCTTCGACAACGGTCCAGGTGCGGAAGGTATCGTAATCCCCCGTACGCCGGTCAATGTGTACCCGCACGTTGGCTTCTTCCTGATCAAAGCGCTTACGTGATGCGCTTGCCAACGCGGCTTCTACCGCTTCAAAGATAACATCGCGGGGAACGCCTTTTTCATTCGAGATCGCGTCCACGACCATTAAAATTTCTTTACTCATGCGTATGCCTCGCCAGAAAACCTGTCCTTTTGTGCATCACCCCGGCTACCTGCCGGATGCCGCCACTCGTTTAATCGTCGAACTGCGGGACAACCTGCGCAGAATCGATGCTTTCGATGGGGAAGCAGTACTCTTCTCCATCCAGCTGTAGCAGCACTTCATCACCATCAACACCGGCGAGAAGCCCTTGATACTTACGCCGTCCATCAAAAGCAACGCGTAGCTTAAGCGCGACCTGGTGGCCTTGATAACGGATGAAGTGATCCAGGGTATACAAGGGGCGTGCCATGCCGGGGGAAGAAACTTCCAACCGGTATTCACCAGGAATGGGGTCTTCTACATCCATGACGGCACTAACTTGGCGACTAATATCAGCGCAGTCTTGCACGCTGACACCGCTTTCGCGCTCAATATAAATGACTAGCCGCGAGTGCTTACCCTGGGAAATATGGTCGATACCCCATAGCTCAAAGCCCATGGCGGCAACGACAGGTTCGATCAGCGCGTGAAGCGCAGCGTGTTTTGTGGCCACAGACAAAGCTCCTATAGCCGTTGCATCAGGCACCTGGCCAGGAGAGATAAGAGAAGCTAGGCGACTGATTGGCGTTACCCGGAAATGTGTCTCTGGCTACTCGGAGGACATCCGCTCTTGAGACACGCTTGGCTCGCAAAAAGCTTTAACAAAAAGCTATTAACAAAAAGCTATTAACAAAAAGCTATTAACAAAAAGCTATTAACAAAAAGCTATTAACAAAAAGCCCCTTCACAGGA